>BDTA01000052.1 GCA_002897935.1 bacterium BMS3Abin08 | reverse complement strand
CTCCGGAAGTTGGACGCCTTTTATATCCTTCCTGAAATTAATAGTCCTCATGTAGTGGACACTACTGAGGAATGGATGTCGTCTGATAACAGGGGATTGCCTGAATAGCTTCAGTAGGGAAAGGGGTGTTTTTGTCAGTATCTCAACGATACGTCCCCTCAAGGGGGAGAAATTTGCCTTCCGGGAGCACTCCTTCACAAACGACTCAAAGGGCTGCACTTCGGTTGCATCTATCAACTCCTTCAGTAAAGGGGCATAGTAGTTATCAGGTTCGCTCTCAAGTTCATAGTTTGTAAAC
The DNA here is from genome assembly GCA_002897935.1 of bacterium BMS3Abin08. Taxonomy (NCBI): domain Bacteria; species bacterium BMS3Abin08. The sequence continues at coordinate 17,985 of BDTA01000052.1, read as the reverse complement.
CCGTAGCCCTTCTTGAGGAACTTCAGATGAAAATAGGTGATCCCCGCGTATTCCATCTCCATCTCTACATGTAATTTTTCAGTAACACCATCATGCACAAAATACGTTTCTTCCGAGACAGGGAAAAACCAGTGATCACCGTTGCCTGAAAAGGGCCTGGTTTTGTAAACCCCGATATAACCCTCCTTTGATTTTATCAGGTTTATACCGGAAAAGCAGATCATTTTATCATCCAGGCCGTTTTTCTTGATGCGGTCAATGACTTTGCTCAAGTTAGCATCTATGGCAAGATGGTCATCATCGAGCTTTGTTGCAAACTTGCAAGTGGTTTTGGAAAGGGCATAATTAGAGTAGTTTGCCAGACTGTTGACAGAGGCAGGCGGAGTAGTCCTGTGCCTTTCCGACCCCGGGGGATATACGCGTGGTCTGTATTCATAGACCTTGATCTTTTCGGGATGTTTTTCTTGCAGGGAATACAGTATCTCGGGAGTTCTATCAGTGCATTGGTTATAAACTGCTATGATCTCATCGAAGTATACTATATGAGATTCAATTGCAGCATGCAGGAAGTCCTCTCCGTTTCTGACCCTCAGGAAAGCACTTATCCCGTGCCTGCGTTTTGCAGGGTTTAATGATTCAGGATTAAACTGGTAGTCGAACATGATAGATCTTCTTAAACCAGGAGGAGAATAATGCCCCACCCGTGAAAGACAGACACAGATAAGAGGGATACAGGGGGAAGCGAGCGGAGTGCCGTTGGTGCTGCATTATGAGGGAGAGGTGCCGAGTGTGCTGATCGCGTCCTTCAGGACGACCCTTCCCGTGTAAAGGGCCTTCCCGGTTATTGCACCCCACAGGCCTTTTATTCTGCTTAATTTCATTATATCTTCCACAGATGATACCCCTCCCGATGCAATAACGGGTATGCTAACCGATTTTACCATTTCCTCCGTTGCCGCGAGATTCGGTCCTGTAAGCATACCGTCCCTCAGGATATCTGTGTATATAATGCCTGCCGCCCCAGTCTCTTCGACTTTGCAGGCAAAGTCAACTGCGTCAGTTTCAGTAAGTTCCTCCCATCCCCTGACAGCTACCTTTCCCCCTCTGGCATCAATTCCCACAAGTATACGTCCGGGATAGAGGTCTGCGGCAGCCTTTAGAAGATCGGGGTTCTCGATTGCGGATGTTCCAAGGATTACCCTGTCTATGCCGAGAGAAATGAGTTCTTTTATCCTTCCGATATCTCTGATGCCACCGCCAACCTCAAGCTGCACGTCCACCGAGTTTCTTATTTTTTTTATGCTCTCCGAGTTTCTTTGACTACCGGAGAACGCACCGTCAAGGTCGACAATATGGATCAGTGCAGCACCTTCATCCATCCACCTCTTTGCAACCGATACGGGGTCCTTGGAATAAGAGGTAACGTCCTCTCTTCTGCCCTGAAGAAGTCTTACACACTCACCGTTTTTAAGGTCTATAGCTGGTATAACAATCATAAAGTTGCAGTTCCTCAACCTCTGCGGGTCGGCACTAACGGTTTTTACAATGCACCTTGCCGAAGGCCCCGACCTTTGGTCGGAGAGCTTGACACTGCTGCCGGGATTGTCATTCCCGGGAAGTCCGTCCCCCATACCGGGTATCCATGATATTCATATGGATTCCTGCTGCTGAAGGAATGACTATCAATAGCAGAGTTACTTATGAGCCGGCACATCCGGATAGTTTTACAGGAGCAGGCAATAAGCCGGGTTCTGTATGGAATGGTCATTTCTCTCTGGACCGTGGTTACCCACAGCCTCTTGCAGCCTACCCGTTCCGCACAATCGGGCGGGCCACCCTCGAGGCGGAACCTATTTGGCCTTGCTCCGGACAGGGTTTGCCGAGCCTGTGAGGTCACCCTCACAGCGGTGGGCTCTTACCCCACCTTTTCACCCTTACCCCGCACTCGACCGATACAGGTATTGAGCTTTATCCCTATTGAGAGAACTTTGTCTGTGGATTACAACGGTTTCCTTCCCGTTGCTTTGTTCCCGATCATTGCCTTTCAATACCTTTATCGGTTGAGTGCGGGGCGGTATCTTTTCTGTGGCACTTTCCCTGGGGTCGCCCCCGGTGGCTGTTAGCCACTGTCCTGCCCTCCGGAGCCCGGACTTTCCTCTCCCGACTAAACTGTTTTCCGCTTTAGTCGGGAGCGACCATCTCACCTGCTCCTTTATTTATTATTGCAGTTTTAACGGCCTTTTTTGCAAGTGCGTCAGCCTCTTTGTTTTTCTCCCTCGGGATATGATTTATACTGTAATGCTGGAATTTTCCAAGGAGATTATTGACCTCGGCAAAGAGGGGCATCAGTCCCCTGTTTTTCACCCTGTACGCCCCTTTGATCTGTTTCTCTATAAGCTCGGAGTCAAGGAGGATGCTAACTCCCCTGACGTTATGTTCAAGGGCCGTCTTTAGTGCTTTAATAAGCGCCTTATACTCTGCAATATTATTTGTTGCTTCACCTATCGGTTCGGAAATGGTTATCTTTCTCTCGCCGATATTCAGAACCGCACCAATACCGGCGGGCCCGGGGTTTCCACTCGATGCGCCATCTGAGTAGATAACGGCTTTCAGCATCAGTCCTTCCTGTAAAGAAACCTGTCACATTGGGGACAGGTTAATATCTCGGTGGTCGACTTTATTTCAACGTATAGTTGAGGGGGTATGCTCATGTAACAGCCAAGGCAGACTTCATCCTTTGCTTCTGCCACCGCAAGCCCGCCTGTTTTCTGGAGTATATTCATATAGCTTTCGTAAATCTCACTGTTGATCTTCTCTACCAGGGGGGAACGCTTCTGTTTCAGCTCCTCGAGTTCTTTTTCAATCTCTGCACTCCTCTGATCGAGGGTGGCCTTTATTGAGGCAAGTTCATCCTTTTCGGCCTTAATCCTCTGTTGTTTTTCTGATATAGCCCCGGAGACGGTTTCGACCTCCTCCATCAAGTTCAGTACTTCATCCTCTTTGCGGGATCTCTCCTTTTCTGCCCTTTCAATCTCCTTGAGGTGGGCCTGATATTCCTTGTTGGATTTTATATTACCCGTCCTGGTCTTGTGCTTCTCTATTCTATCATCGATCTCCTGTAGCTCGATCTCTTTTTGCGTCTTCCTCTTCTCTATGGATCTGAGCTTGTCTTGCTCTTTCTCCAGCTCGGATTCCGCTTTTTTCAGGGGGGTTGTATACTTGTTTATCTCCAGGGGGATACTTTTAAGTTCTTTATTCCTCTTAACAATGGAAAGGTCGATGTCCTGAAGAGCAATAAGAAGATCCAGAACTTCTTTCATGTGGCCCTCTCTTTCTATCTTGTTTTGGAGGAGTTGGTGGGCCCACCAGGACTCGAACCTGGGACCAACCGGTTATGAGCCGGTAGCTCTAGCCGACTGAGCTATGGGCCCTGGGGACAAGCGTAATTATAATCTTCTTTCCTTTATAAGGTCAAGCATTTTCTATGAAGGACTTCAGCCACCTGCTCCGGGATGGGTGTTTCAGTTTCCGTATGGCCTTTGATTCGATCTGCCTTACCCTTTCACGGGTAACCTCCATTGCCCTGCCCACCTCCTCGAGGGTATGGGGGAGATTGGAACCGTCAAGACCGTATCTTCTCCTGATCACCTCGGCCTCCTTCGGATTAAGGCTGCACAGAACCCTGTCGATGTGGCTCCTGAGATCACCGCGTATAGCCTCATCAAGAGGGGAATTGACCATTTCGTCTTCAATAAAGTCCCTGAGACGGCTGTCTTCGTCGTCGCCAATCGGGGATTCAAGGGAGATTGTCTCCTTTGTGATTTTCATAATATCCTTAACCTTTTTTTCCGGTATCCCTAATCGTTCCGAGATCTCATGTTCAAAGGGTTCCCGGCCGAGTTCCTGTACGAGTTCCCTTGTCGCCTTTGTCATGCGGTTTATTGTCTCAATCATATGAACAGGGATTCTTATCGTCCTGGAGTGATCGGCAAGCGCCCTTGTTATGGCCTGTCTGATCCACCATGTGGCGTAAGTGCTGAATTTGTAACCACGCCGGTATTCAAACTTGTCAACAGCCTTCATCAGGCCGATATTACCTTCCTGTATCAGGTCGGGAAAGCTGAGCCCCTTTCCTATATAACGTTTTGCAATGCTGATTACAAGCCGGAGGTTTGCCTCTATCAAACTGGATTTTGCCTGGTGGATTATATCCTCTGCCCTTTTGATCACCTTTATCACCTGCGTTAACTCATTGTATTTCAAGCCAATATCTTTTTGCAGTCGGATTTTTTCTCTCGCGAGTTCCTTGAGTTTATCCAGAAGCTCTTCTGTTTCCGGCGTCAGGGTGTTATGTTCGCCGGCGTTTGTACAGTTGTCATCGTTTTCATCGGGTAGTTTGATGTTCCTCGCCTTCAGGCTCCTTTTGAGCACACCGGCCTGCTTGTTTTTGTTCCGTATGATCTCGTGCAGTCTCTTTAATTCATCGGCGAACGTGATCAGAGTTGATTCCTCGAGGTTCAGTTTTATTACCTCCGCATGAATCTCTTCCCTGTTGTCACGGAGTTCCTGGACAAGTTTTGCAGTAAGGATACCGTGGTCCTTGTTTTTGCGGAGCAGCTTGATTCTTTTATTAAAAAGGATCTTGATATTGTTGGTATGCCTGTAAAATTCAGTTTTGATCCCTATGAGGTCTTCTTCGGTTTCGTCTTCTTCTATCTGTGCTATTTCATGAAGAGGGGCTTCGCCATTTTCCACGAATTCTCCAAGGGAGATCAGTTGTCTCAGGGAACGGGGGACCGAGAATATGGCGGTGACGAGCAGGTGCTTCCCGCTCTCGATCTTTTGGGCTATCTCGACCTCACCCTCCTTTGTCAGGAGCGGGACGGTCCCCATCTCTTTCATGTATGACTTTAACGGATCGAGTTCCGTTTCATCAGAGGCAAGGGCATGCTCCGGCAACGGTTCATTGTCATCGTAAATTTGTCCGGAGCCGCCGGCAGAGTCATTGAAAACATCTTCAAAAAAATCATAGTAATCCTTCATTTACCCCCTCCTTAATCAGGTTGTTGAGTTCAGTCTTTAATTTGTCAATAAGCCTACCATCCCCACTGTTCTCAGCCAGTTTCATCTCAATTTCGAGACCCCTTAAATGCTTTTTTATATGATGTTCCCTTATTTTTTTTATGCAGTCGGAGATGTTCCTTTCCACCTGTTCATGATCAATATCAAGGTTCATGGTAGCAGCGGTCAGGAGGGAGAATTCATCCTCACCGAGCACAGCCTGAAGGCCGGCAAGTTCAGTTGTCTCACTTGAAAGGAGCTTGGAGAAGATCTCGTTATAGGTCCCGTCTTCAATAAGAGAGAGAGAGAGTTCTTTCTTTATTACCTCCCTGTGTTCCGGAAAATTGATATAAATACCGAGAAGGAATGCCTCGGTGGACTGATCCATAGATGACATCGCGCTGCCTTTCCTGCCGGAGTCTTTTTTTACGGCGGCAAGTTCCTCTCTTAAAAACTGCTCAGAGAGACCTGTTTTTTCAAAGATCTCCTTGATCAACTCTCCCCTCAGGATCGCATCCTTTATATGAGAGATTATAAGAATTAACTCCCTGATTATGTCAACCCTGTCATCGGAGAGGGATAAGTAGAACTCCACTAATCCCTTTACTTTCCCGAACATCCTCCTGAATGAATCAGCGCCCTCCCTCTTAAGAAAGGAGTCGGGATCGTCACCTCCGGGCAGGAGGAGCACCTTTGCAACGATCCCTTTTTCATAAAGTAGAGACATCGCCCTCTTGGATGCCCTGATGCCGGCATCGTCGGAGTCGAATATTAAAAGCACCTTTCTTGTGACGGACTTAAGTCTCTTTACCTGCCCCTCGGCAAGGGAGGTCCCGAGAGGCGCGACAGAGTTTTTAATGCCGTACTGATGGGCGGTGATTATATCGAGATAACCCTCCATGAGTATTGCATATCCCCTGCTTTGAATCTCACGTCGGGAGAGAGAGAGTCCGAAGAGTTCGGATGACTTCTTGAATATGGCCGTTTCAGGTGAGTTCAGATACTTTGGCCCGGGGAAGTTTTCCTGGACCGTCCTTCCCCCAAAGGCTATTACATCCCCATTGAAGTTTGTGATGGGGAAAATAATCCTGTTTCTGAAGGTATCGACAATACCCCTTTCTCCTTTTTTGCAGAGACCGGAAGCAAGTATTGTCTTTTCAGGGTATCCCTTCTCCCTGAGGTATCCGAAAAGCATATCGTGGGACTTTGGCGCAAAACCGAGAGAGAAATTCCCGATCGCCTCGTCATTAATGCCCCTCTTTTTCAGGTAGTTAAAAGCGGTTTTGTTTTTTTTCAGATGATCCTGGAAGAAGAGGACGCTTTTGCCGTGTATTTCGATGAGGTCCTTCTTCAAACTGACATGAGGTCCGGACCTCGAGAATTCCCCGTTTATTTTTATTCCGGCACGTTCTGCGAGTGTCTTTACGGCCTCCGGGAAGGGAACCCCGTCGTGCTTCATAAGGAATGTCACCACGTCACCCCCGGTTCCGCAGCCAAAGCAGTGAAATATCTGTTTTTCGGGGCTTACAACAAAGGATGGGGTCTTTTCATCGTGAAAGGGACAGACGGCCTTATAGTTCTTGCCGGCCTTCTTCAGATCAATATATTCGGAGAGGATATCGACAATATCCAGGCTGTCCTTAATCTCTTCAACGGCCTGTTTCAAATCCATATAGAATTATCCCACAAGCTTGAGCAAAAAAACCATTACGAATTTAACTGCTTAAATCCCTTGCAACCCTTCTGAATCCTGAGCACTCGATGACCTCTATGTCATCTGCAAGAACCCTGTCGAGAAGGAGGTTGAGCCCGAGATTATCGCTTGCAATATGGCCGGCGATAATCACATTGAGGTGCTGTTTTTCAGCCTCTTTCCTGTGTTCTTCACTCAGGTGCATAGCAACGATGGTGTTTACGCCACTTGAGGTGAGGTTGCCGAATATCTCCTTTGCTCCTTCAGTTCCCCCCGTCATATCCACAAAGACCTTGCCGGCCTTCCTTTCGTCGGAACCCAGCAGTATGTTAGGCCCGGCACCGATCTTTTTTGCCTCTCTATACTCCGGGATCTCAAGGAGGATATCAATAATATCGTTGAGTCTGTGGGGATCCCTGTCCTTGAAAGTCCGCTGAAGGTAAGAGACAACCATGTTGTCTGCAGGTGTGTGAATGCATACAAAGGGTATGTCAAGCAATCTGGCTGCATCCACAGCCCTCGTATGGTTTACGGGCATCAGACGCCTTTCAACCTCTTTAATCCTTCCTTCCATGAGCGCTTCGGCAATATTGATCGGGACCCCGAATTTGTTGAGGATATCCGACTGCATCCTCATCACATCGTAGAGGTTTGCAAATGCAGTTCCCTCCGGGTGGTGTGAAACCATAAGGTCTACGGGTTTGCCGTTTGATCTCAAGTTCTCAGCAAGCAGTACCTCACCAACCTCAATGTCTATACCTGTGAGGATGGTTTTTATCTCAATGCTCCCCTTTCCGTAGAGTATCCGGGTATCAGAATAGGGGTTTTTGAGAGACTCTGAGTCAAAAAACTCACGATCCCTGTCTTTCAGCTCTTTGCATGCCTTTTCCCTGAAAGACAGGACTTCCTGAACCGTTTCTTTGCCTCTGGGGTCGTTCTCTATTCCTGTGGCTACAGCGCTGTGGTAGAGTTCTTCAAGTGTCATTTTGTTTTTCTCCTGTGTTTGAATCCCTTGGGGTTCTATTCCCCGCCGCTTGCGGCGTAATATATATGGGTGAGCGAATATATACATAATACCCCGTCCGCTTGCGGCGGGGTAGTTTATTCCCTAAATAGAGTCCGTGTATAAACTCAACAATAGAGCCGTCATTCCCGCGGTCAGTTGGGCGGGAATCCAGTCTTTTCAATAAGTTCTGGATACCCGACTACAGACTTCGGGTATGACAGAAATAAAAAATGACAGTTTATACACGGACTCTATTTAGAGTCCGTGTATAAACTCGAACGGTTGTCGTTTTTCCATCATTCCGGCTTGTCAGGAATCGCTCTTCAAGAAGGATTCCCGACTCGCTTCGCTTGCGGGAATGACAAATAACTGTAGTTTTTATTCCTATCATGCCCTAAGTCTGTAATCGGGCATCCGGAGCCCATTAAAGAGACCGGCTTCCGGCTTTAAGGACTGCCGGAATGACAGGCAGACACAATGAGTTTATTGACAGACTCCATGTATCCCGCTCGGATGCCGGCCATCGGATGGCTCAGGGTTGGGAGCCTGCCCTGAGTTTATTTCAGGGCTGACGGTTTACGGTTTGGGCAACAGCCCGAAAAAGCAGACAGAAGTGCAAGCTCAACGGGAATACGAAAGGGGCGGTGCCGCTTTGTACCTCGCCGTTTTGAACCTGTTTCATAATATCTTAAGCCCAGGCCATGAGAGGAGTACGTGGTGATTAACGGCAAGGCCTTTTTAGAGATGGCCTTTAGCCTGTTTTTTATTAAATTCAGGATAGAGGACCGTTGTCAGGACCGTTCTTTGTCCTGCAGGATTTTCCTCACTTTTGCGTTTACAACCTTTCCGTCAGCCCTGCCCTTGATCCTTGGCATCAGAACCTTCATTATCCTTCCCATATCACTGATGGATGACGCGGATACCTCACTGATGCACTCATTGATCATCCTGTCTATCTCCTCTTCAGGGAGTTCTTCAGGTAGATATTCTTTAATTACCCCGAGTTCCGCTTCCTCCTTCAGAACAAGGTCTGTACGGCCTCCCTTGCGGAATTCAACTATTGATTCTTTCTGCTGTTTGGCAAGAGTGCTTAAGACCTCGATGACCTCGTCATCGGAAAGCTCCTCCCTCTTTTCGATCTCCCGGTTTTTAAATGCAGCCTTTATGAGACGGAGTGATGAGAGCCTTGCTTTGTCGGAAGACTTAAAGGCTGCCTTGAAGTCGATTTCAATTCTTTCCCTGAGGGTCATCTTATCTGTCCTGCATCGTTCTCGTTCTTTTTAAAGCTTTTTTACGCGCGGCAAGGATCTTTTTCTTTCTTTTTACGCTTGGCTTCTCATAGTGCTCCCTCTTCCTGACATCCGAGAGTATCCCTTCCTTTTCACACTGTTTTTTAAACCTCTTCAGTGCATTCTCAAAGGAACCGTTCTCTTTTACGATAACTGAGGGCATTAAGAAATCACACTCCTCTCGTAATTTTTTTACATTATATCAATACCTTGAAAGAACTGTCAACATGCAGGCAGGCAGGAGTTCCCCCAATTTTTGAATTTCATTATCGACCACTTGTTGAATCCCTTTTTCCCTTATCTATCATTGTATTATGTTTTTTGTTGCTCTGTTTCCGGGGAAACTCCTGGCAGGGAGGGCATGATAATTGGCAGGGATTAAAAGGATACACGATTAAGGAAGACTCCAAGGTATTGCTTTTGTTAATATTAATAGTTTTTGTATTGAATAATAGCCAACAGGCTGTACTATGGAACATGCTAAATATATCAAAAGGGCCATGGCACTGGCAAGAAAGTCCTCGGGATTCACCAGCCCAAATCCCATGGTTGGAGCAGTGCTGGTAAAGAGGGGGAGGATTATTGCCGAGGATTATCACAAGGCGCCCGGTACCCCCCATGCCGAGGCACTTGTTCTTGAACATGCCGGCAGTAAGGCGGAAGGGGCGTCCCTGTATGTGAACCTCGAACCATGCTGTCATACCGATAAAAGGACCCCACCGTGCACCGGGGCAATTATCAGTGCCGGCGTAAAAAGGGTCTTTGCGGCAATGAAGGACCCGAATCCCAAGGTTTCCGGCGAGGGAATCAGGGAGTTAAGGCGTGCAGGGGTTGCAGTGGTCTGCGGTATCCTTGAGGCAGAGGCCGGGAAATTAAATGAGGCATACTGTAAGTATATAACTCAAGGGATCCCTTTTGTTACCCTCAAGGTGGCCATGACCCTTGACGGAAAGATCGCCCTTCCCTCCGGTGAGTCCAGATGGATAACCGGCGAGCGTTCAAGAAAACTGGTCCACCACATGAGGTCTTCGGTTGATGCGGTACTGACTGCAATAGGTACGGTCAGGGCTGATAATCCTGAGCTTACTGCGCGTATCAGGGGCGGAAAGGACCCCAAGCGTATAGTTATCGACCCTTTCCTCGAGATCCCCGATGGGTATAAGATCCTGGACGTTCCGCCGGAAACCATTATCGTTACGGAAAGGAGCGCCGGCGACAGGAGGATTGAAGAATTGTCCGACAAAGGAGTAAAATTTATATTCTACAGGGGAACCCTCCACCTGGGCCGGCTCATGGAGAGGCTTGGTGCGATGGGGATCACCTCATTAATGATTGAAGGAGGCTCATCATTGACCTCCCATGCATTAAGGGATGGTATTGTTGACAAGGTGGTGTTTTTCATCTCACCAAAGATAGCAGGTGGCAAGGATTCATATCCCGCAGTGGGCGGCGAATCCTGCGGAACCCTGAAAGATGCGTACAGGATAGAGGATATCAAGGTAAAGAGAAGAGGAGAGGATATAATAATTGAAGGATACACAGAAAGAAGACATAGTGGGTAAGGATACCGTACGTGTAAGATTCGCACCCAGCCCGACCGGACATCTCCATATCGGTGGTGTACGGACCGCCCTTTTTAACTGGCTCTTTGCCAGACATTACAGGGGCGTCTTTATCCTGAGAATCGAGGATACAGACAGGAGCAGATCGACGGAGGAGTATATCGAGACGATAATCGACGGTTTGAAATGGCTCGGACTCGATTGGGATGAGGGGCCATTCAGGCAGACTGAAAGGCTTGATGTCTACAGGACTTATATAGAGAAGCTGCTGACAGAGGGCCGGGCATACTTCTGTTACTGTACACCCGAAGAACTCGAGGAGAGACGACAGGCCTCCCTGAAGGAAGGAAGCTCCGTGAAATATGACGGCAGGTGCAGGGACCTTAAAACACCACCTTCAGGGAGGAGGCCCGTAGTGCGGTTCAAGATGCCCCGATTTGGTCGGACGATGGTGGATGATCTCATCAAGGGGAAGGTTGTATATGATAACGAACAGCTTGACGACCTGATAATACAGCGATCGGATGGCACCCCGACTTACAACTTCGTGGTTGTTGTCGATGATGTGGAAATGAAGATCAGCCATGTAATAAGGGGCGACGACCATCTCAACAATACCCCCAGGCAGATACATATCTACAGGGCGCTGGGCTTCCCTGAACCACACTTTGCACATCTCCCGATGATCCTCGGTCCTGACAGGACGAGGCTAAGCAAACGACATGGAGCTACATCGGTTCAGGCCTACCGTGAAATGGGCTATCTCCCCGACGCAATAGTCAATTATCTTGTCAGGCTTGGATGGTCCCATGGTGATCAGGAGGTCTTCACAAGGGATGAACTCATTGAGAGGTTCACCCTTGAAAACGTCGGCAAGGCAGCGGCCGTATTCAATCCCGACAAACTCCTCTGGCTTAACGCCCGGTATATAAAGGAGACCTCCTCCGGCAGGCTGGCCGATCTTGTTCTCCCCTTCCTTATCAGGGAAGGCCTTATCAGGGAGGATGACGTTCCGGATAAGGAGTGGCTTTCAGGGGCGATCGATACGCTGAAGGAGAGGTCCAAGACCCTTGTGGAGCTGTCTTCATCATTGCGGTATTATATTTCAGACTATGTTGATTATGAGGAGAAGGCCCGGAAGAAGTTTCTCACTGAAGAGATACTCCCCTATCTGGTGGAGCTGAAGACTTCACTCCTTGCCCTCGATGGGTTTTCCGAGAAAGAACTGGAGGGCGCCTTTCTCTCGATAATAGAGAAAAACGGCATTAAGCTTCGTGATCTTGCCCAGCCGGTGAGGGTTGCACTTACAGGCGGGACTAAAAGCCCCGGTATATTTGAGGTCATTGAGGTGGTTGGGAAGGAGAGGACCATAAAGCGGCTTGAGCGGGCTATAGAGACTATCGGGAAAGGTGATTAGAAGGATATATTTCAGATCCATGAATATCCGGAGAAATGCAGCGATGCCTCAGGGAAAAAGAGACATAGAGACGGACGACCTTAACAGCGATGCCGGAAGTCCTGCCAATTTCATCGAAGAGATCATAGAAGACGATCTCCGGACAGGCAAGTTTGACGGGAGGGTTCACACCCGTTTCCCCCCCGAGCCCAACGGATATCTCCACATAGGACATGCCAAGTCCATATGTCTGAATTTCGGGTTGGCAGCCAAATATGGCGGCTTATGCAACCTGAGGTTTGATGACACCAACCCCATGAAGGAGGAGATGGAGTTTGTTGAATCTATCAAGGAAGATGTCCGCTGGCTGGGCTTTGACTGGGAAGACAGGCTCTACTATGCCTCGGATTACTTTGATCAACTCCACGCGTATGCAGTGCAGCTTATCAGGGCCGGTAAGGCCTACATCTGTGACCTGACACCCGGTGAGATCAGGGAGTACCGCGGGAATTATAATGAGCCGGGCAGGGAGAGCCCCTATCGCAACCGTTCCGTTGATGAGAACCTCGATCTGTTTGAGAGGATGAAGGCCGGTGAATTTGAAGAGGGTTCAAGGACACTCAGGGTAAAGATCGACATGTCATCAGGGAACCTGAATATGCGCGACCCCGTAATATACCGCATACTGAAGTCGGAACATCACCGTACGGGGAGCAGGTGGTGTATCTATCCCACTTACGATTTCGCACATGGTCTTTCAGACTCCATAGAAGGGGTAACCCATTCCATCTGCACGCTTGAATTTGAGGACCACCGGCCACTCTATGACTGGTTTCTCGATGAACTTGGAGTTTACCACCCGCAGCAGATAGAATTTGCCCGTCTCAACCTCAGCTATACCGTACTGAGCAAACGCAAACTCTCAAATCTTGTTAACGAGGGATATGTAAATGGATGGGATGACCCGAGAATGCCGACTATAGCCGGGTTGAGAAGGCGGGGTTATACCCCCGAGTCGATAAGGAACTTCTGTGACAGGATCGGCGTGGCAAAAAGCAACAGTCTCGTGGACGTATCCCTGCTTGAATTCTGTCTCAGGGAAGACCTGAACCGGCGTGCACCACGGGTAATGGCGGTCCTCAAGCCCCTGAAGGTGGTTATTGAAAATTATCCCATGGACAAGGTGGAGGAGCTCGAGGCGGAGAACATACCGGATGATCCCTCGATGGGAACCCGTAAGATTCCCTTCTCGAGGGTGCTTTATATAGAGGAGGCCGACTTCCGTGAAGACCCGCCAAAGAAGTTTTTCCGTCTTGCCCCCGGTCGCGAAGTGAGGTTAAAACATGCCTATATAATTAAGTGTGAGAGGGCCGTCAGGGATGAATCCGGCAGGATAGCGGAGTTGAGATGCACATACGATCCCGGCTCAAGGAGCGGTATGCCGGGTGGAAACAGGAAGATAAAAGGAACCCTCCACTGGGTATCTAAAAGACATGCCCTGAGTGCCGAGGTCAGGCTGTACGACAGGATGTTTTTAAAGCCTGATCCGGGGGATGGAAAGGAATGCCCCGACCTGAAGGAGTGTATTAATCCGGAGTCGCTCGTGGTCCTGAAAAGATGCCGTGTAGAGCCTGGTCTGAGAAATGCCCTGCCCGGAGACAGGTTTCAGTTCCTGAGGCTTGGTTATTTCTGTGTGGATCGCGATACTACGGACGGAGCCCCTGTTTTTAACAGGACGGTTCCGCTTCGCGACACGTGGGCGAAGATAGATAAATCGCAGAGGGGTAAGGAATGAGTTACATCGCCGTTATAGGTGCGGGAAGCTGGGGAACGGCTCTTACTATACTGCTTGCAGAGAAGGCCTATGATGTCTCCCTCTGGGTGTATGAGGATGAACTCGCAGGGGAGATATCGGAAAGCCGGATAAACACCGTGTTCCTCCCCGATATTCTCATCCCCGATCAGGTACATGTTACGAGCAGCCTGGAAGAGGCCCTCTACAGGGCGAGGTACGTGCTCTGCGTTGTCCCTACCCAGTTTGCCCGGCGCGTATTCGAGGAGGCATCGAGGTTTATCGACGGGGAGGCGGTTTTGATAACCGCCTCAAAGGGGATCGAGAAGGATACCCTGAAGACGGTTTCTTCGATTCTCCATGACGTCCTCAGCAATCAGATAGCGGTTCTTTCCGGACCGAGCTTTGCCAGGGAGGTTGTCAGGGGACTCCCCACTGCTGTAACCCTTGCAGCAGTGGACAGGTCTACCGCGCTCCTGATTCAGGAGATCTTTAATACCGACAATTTCAGGGTATATACCCATAACGACCTGATAGGTGTGGAGCTGGGTGGCGCCCTGAAGAATGTAATAGCAATAGCCTCCGGTGTGTCTGACGGACTTGGACTCGGGTTTAATGCCCGGGCAGCGCTCATTACCAGGGGGCTTGCAGAGATTACGAGGCTGGGGGTAAAGATGGGCGCCGAGGTGAGGACCTTCTCGGGGCTGAGCGGGATGGGAGACCTTGTCCTGACCTGTACCGGGAACCTCTCAAGGAACTATACCGTGGGGTACAGGCTCGGTCAGGGGGTCAAGCTCGATGATATTCTCTCCGAGATGAAATCCGTTGCTGAAGGTGTTGAGACATCGGCATCCGCCAATGAGCTTGCCGGGAGGTTTTCCGTGGAGATGCCGATAGTCCGGCAGGTCTATCTGGTCATACATAAGGGCAAGGACCCCGCAGAGGCTGTTACGGAGTTGATGACGAGGTCGCTGAAGGAAGAGTTTTACCCGGGTTCTCACGAGAATATTAACGGTTGAATCAAGCGTCTGATTTTTCAATAACATCCCCTTCCTTGCGGGGGCTTAACCACAAACAACGTGCCTGATACATTTCCGGAAAAAGACAGGGGATCAAAGCGCTATTACCTCTCTGAGGCAAGTCTCCTCAGATGGCTTGAAGTGCCATCCGTCTATAACGTAAAAACCGATGAACTCTATGAGGTGGATGAAAGGGGGTTCTCCTTTCTGCAGGGGTGTGCCTCTGAAGAGGGATGTTACAGCAATGATCCGGATTTTATCCACTTCTGCCTTCAGGAGAATATACTCGGTACGGTGAAGGTTCCTCTCAGGGACTGTATTATAAGAAGATCTCCCGTTCCTTCCCTGAGATACCTCGAACTCCTGGTAACCGACAGGTGCAACCTCAGGTGCAGACATTGTTATATAGGGGAGCCGGAGTTTCATGATCTGCCCTTTGATGCAGTAAAGGTTCTGCTCGAAGAGTTTCACGCAATTCAGGGACTGCGTGTCCTTGTCTCCGGCGGAGAGCCCCTTCTTTACAGGGATTTCGGGGAGCTGAACAGCTTTTTTGAAACATACCCCCCAAGGAAGGTGCTGCTTTCAAACGGTACTTTACTTACCGGGGAGCGGCTGAGGGGGCTCAATGTTGAGGAGATCCAGATCAGCATTGACGGCATCGATGCATCCCATGATTCCATCAGGGGCGAGGGGAGTTACGGAAAGGCCATGCAGGGACTTCAGGAGGCTGTTAATGCAGGGTTCGATGTATCCGTCTCGACGATGATACATCCTATGAACCTGGAGGACTTTGAAGAGATGGAGGGCATCTTCAGAGAGATGGGGGTGAGGGAATGGACGGTCGACGTCCCCTGCACAAGCGGTAGGATGGAGAAAAACCGGGGCCTGTGCCTCCCCCCGGAGACCGCAGGCAGGTATCTCCGCTATGGTTACGGCGGAGGGTTCCACGGTGGTGGTGACGGGTATGCCTGCGGGCTTCACCTTGCATCTGTCCTTCCCGACGGCCGTGTTGCAAAGTGTGCGTTCTATGCAGACAGACCCGTGGGGCATATCTCCGAGGGTCTTGAAACCTGCTGGAAGCGCATTGAGCCGCTCAAACTTACTGAACTCTCCTGTGACTGTGACGATATCGAGATATGCAGGGGTGGCTGCCGGTACAGGGCGGAACTCATGGGCGATCCTCTGGGGAAGGACATCTTCAAGTGCAGTGCCTTCAGGGATGAACGGTAACCCACGCATACATTACGGCTGGCTGATTGTCCTTGCAGGGACCCTCTGTATCTTCGCCAGTATCGGTATCGGGAGATTTGCCCTTGGAATGCTGTTGCCGTCGATGTCCGGTACGCTGAAGCTAACCTACTCCGAGATGGGGTTTATCAGCACCGCAAACTTTGTCGGTTACCTTGTCTCAGTTCTATTCGCCGGTCTTCTCGTAAGGAAGGTAGGTACCCGCATTCTCATATTTAGCTCGCTCCTGCTTGTGGGGATCTCTATGTCCCTTATTGGAAAGGCAGAGGGCTTTCTTGCGGTAACGGTACTCTACACACTTACAGGAATAGGCAGTGGCGCTTCAAACGTGCCCATGATGGCCCTTGTATCTGCCTGGTTCGTCCGCCATCAGAGGGGAAAGGCGGCAGGCATTATAGTTATCGGCAGCGGTTTTGCGATCTTGCTTGCCGGAAAGCTTATACCTTATATCAACCGATCAACCGGGCCGGAAGGATGGCGGGTAAGCTGGCTTGTGCTGGGGATTATAGTTATTGCATCTGCATTTGTCTGCATGGTCATCCTGAGAAACAGCCCTGAGGATGTAGGTCTGCTGCCGGCAGGGAGCACGGAAGGCATAAGAAGAGATATTGAAAATGGATCAACTGCCGAGGGTTCCATATATAGAAAAGCGATCATCTACCATCTCGGGGCAATCTACTTCCTCTTTGGATATACCTATGTTATCTATGCAACCTTTATCGTCACTACGCTTGTTAACGAGAGGAAGTTTTCAGAAGCTGCTGCAGGAAACTTCTGGTCATGGGTTGGCATCCTGAGCCTCCTTTCAGGACCGGTGTTCGGAACGCTGTCGGATAAGCTTGGGCGAAAGTCCGCTCTTATTACCGTATTCACAATCCAGACCTTATCCTACCTGCTTGTCGCTACCGGGCTGCCGGGGGGCTTTCTTTACTTATCACTTGTTCTTTATGGTATCGTGGCCTGGAGTATTCCCTCCATAATGGCGGCGCTTGTGGGTGATCATATGGGGGTTGAAAAAACTGCAGAGGCATTCGGTTTTATAACCTTCATCTTTGGACTCGGCCAGATCACGGGCCCTACGGTTGCGGGTATGATTGCAGAGACCACCGGCAGTTTCGCCGGCAGCTTTTTCATGGCTGCCGCCTTTACCGCCACTGCAGTATTGCTGACCGCTTTTCTGAGAAATCCCGGGCATGAACATTGACCACTGTGGCTGATACTCATACGAGGAGACCGTGATCAAGGTCTTTTTATAAAGGATGATCTTTTTGCCTTTGTTTGTGAAAGCATTTGACGCTTTTTCAGAATTATAGTAAAATCAATCGCAATGAAACCGTCTGTACATTCGGGTAAGGTCCTGCTGATCGGGTGGGATGCGGCTGACTGGAAGATCATCCACCGTCTTGTCGACGGGGGGAAGATGCCTAACATGGCCGGGTTCATCGAGGAGGGAGTGATGGGAAACCTCGCAACCCTTTCTCCAAAACTCTCGCCCATGCTCTGGACGTCCATCGCCACGGGAAAGCGGCCGTTCAAGCACGGAATTCTTGGATTCACCGAGCCGGATCCCCATAGCGGCGGCATTCGTCCGGTCTCGAATATCTCCAGAAAAACAAAGACAATATGGAATATACTGAGCCAGACGGGAAGGAAGTGTGTCGTTGTGGGATGGTGGCCGTCCCATCCGGTTGAACCGATAAACGGGGTGATGGTCTCAAACCACTATCAGCGTGCCGTTTCACCATACGGGAAGCCCTGGCCGATGAAGGCCGGTACAGTCCATCCGGAGAGACTCGCAAGAAACCTTGCCGAACTGAGGCTCCATCCGCAGGAGCTGGAGGTCGGTCTTGTGACGAACTTCGTGCCGGGGCTTGCCGGGATCGACCAGGAGAAGGACAGGCGTATTGAGAACCTTGCCA
>BDTA01000051.1 GCA_002897935.1 bacterium BMS3Abin08 | reverse complement strand
ACCTCCAACCTCCAACCTCCAACCTCCAACCTCCAACCTCCAACCTCCAACCTCCAACCTCCAACCTCTTACCTCTTACCTCTTACCTCTTACCTCTTACCTCTTACCTCTTACCTCTTACCTCTTACCTCTTACCTCTTACCTCTTACCTCTTACCTCTCTCCTCTTACCTCTTACCTCTCTCCTCTTACCTCTCTCCTCTCTCCGGCTGCCTTCAGGGTGCGGAATCCGGAATGACAACATATACGTTTCCGGGATTTGAATACGGCCTGCTTGCCTGACTTGCAAAAAATAAGTTATTTTATAAGTATAGCCTTATCACCATAAGGCAACTGCCGGTTACCATAAATACACATCTCGTGGAGGAAAGATGCAAAAGACCGTCGAGGACATTAACCCGACCAAGAAGCGTTTTACCGTTGAGATACCTGCTGATGTACTTGAGGAAAGGATAAACAACGCGCTTCGGGAATACGGAAAGAGCGCCAGGCTGCCGGGTTTCAGACCGGGGAAGGTGCCTCTCTCTCTCCTGGACAAGCGTTTCGGCAAGGATGCGGAATCCGAGGTGCTGGAGAGGGTTATACCCGAGTACTACCTGAAGGCTGTCAAGGAGGAGAACATCACCCCTGTAACTCCCCCTGTTTTTGAAGAGTATGACTTCAAGAGAAAGACCCCATTCAAGATGACCTTCACCATCGAGGTCAGGCCGGAGATCCAGGAGATCAGGTATGAGGGGCTTAAGATCAAGGACGAGAAGATCGAGGTTACGGATGAGGATGTTGAAAATACCCTCCAGAGGCTCAGGCTGGAGAAGTCCTCTTATGAGAAGGTCGACGGCCCCATCGAGGAAAATGACCTTGTGGTTGTAGATTACAGGATCACAGAGGAAGACAAGGAGGTCAAGGACCAGTTCATAAAGGTCGGCAGCGATATAATTCCTGAAGAGATATCAAGGGAACTTCTGGGAAAGAAGCAGGCGGACTCATTCGAGGTAACCGCCCCTTTTCCTGAGAACTATGTCAACAAGAACTTCAGCGGGAAGACCCTGACCCTGAAAGGGACCATCAATGAGGTTAAAAGGCTCAATGAAGCGGAGTTGAACGACCGGTTTGCAAAGGACCTCGGATATAAAGACCTCACTGAATTGAGGACGGCCGTTAAGGAGTCGGTCATTAAAGCCAAGGAGGAACTCCTTCAGAACAGGCAGAAAGGTGAAATAATAGAACAACTCCTGAAGGAACACCGGTTCTCCATCCCCGAGGGTCTCCTCGAGACCGAGATCAACGCAATCAACAATGAGGAAAAGAGAAAGAACCCCGAGGTTGATCCGGACGCGATAAAGGATGAATCCCGGGAAAAGGCAACAAGGAATGTTAAGCTGAACCTCATACTGGATGCCGTTGCCGACCGGCAGGAGATCTCCATCAGCGATGAAGAACTGAAAAAGAAGATCCTCGAGTTATCAAACAGTATGTACATTACACCGGAGAACTTTATGAAGATGTACCTTCCCGATGAGAACGCCTACTACTATTTCAGACAGAACATTATCAGGGAAAAGACCATAGACTACATTTACGAGAGGGCTGTCAGTGTGGAGGAAGACAGCGGGCCCTCCGGCAAAGAAGAGAGCGAAACGGAACCGAAAGGAGAAGATGAATGAGTCTTATACCTATTGTAATCGAACAGACCGGCAGGACGGAAAGGGCCTATGACATATACTCGAGACTCCTGAAGGACAGGATCATATTCATTGGCACCGTCATCGATGATCATCTCGCAAATACCGTCATTGCACAGCTGCTGTTCCTGCAGACCGAAGACCCTGAGAAGGATATCCATGTGTATATAAACTCACCGGGGGGCGTAATCTCCTCCGGTCTTGCCATCTACGATACCATGCAGTATGTAAAGCCCGACATCGCTGCATACTGTCTTGGACAGGCAGCCAGCATGGGGGCGTTGCTCCTTGCCGCCGGTGCAAAGGGGAAGCGCTTTGCCCTCCCACACTCAAGGATAATGATCCATCAACCCATGGGCGGGTTCCAGGGCCAGGCCACGGATATCGAAATCCATGCCCGGGAGATACTGAAGATGAAGGACAATTTAAACAAGATCCTCTCAGACCATACCGGTCAGGCCCTTGAGAAGGTACAGACGGACACGGATAGGGATTTTTTCATGTCCGCCGATGAGGCAAAGGACTACGGGATCGTCGACGACGTAATATACAAAACGCAGAAATCGTGATCCCCGGAGATACCTTTATTGAGTTTTCAATACCCTGCGGTCTCTGCCGAGGGGGTATCCATATACTTTGTTGAGGGGGTTCCTTATTTTCCCCTCCCCTTAAAGCACAAAGGGCAAAGCGCATAGCGTAGTGGGGGTGATTAAGACGCTGTTTTCACCCTCCCCTTTTAATCCCATCCCATTGAGGGAGGGGAGATTTTAAAGTTGCCCTGCCCCGAAATATCGGGACGGCGGGGAGGTTTATTCTGGAGGAATTCAATGGCCAAAAAGGTTGAAGATAAGCTGGGCTGCTCTTTTTGCGGCAAGAGTCAGGAGGAGGTTAAAAAACTCATAGCCGGACCGTCCGTCTATATATGTGATGAGTGTGTCGGCCTGTGCAATGAGATACTCGCTGAAGAGATGGAGACCGAAAGCGATGGGAAGGCCCATCCTGAACTTCCTGCCCCTGTCGAGATACGCAATGCCCTTAACGAATACGTAATAGGACAGGAAAAGGCCAAGAAGGTCCTGTCCGTTGCAGTCCACAACCATTACAAGAGGATATACAGTTCACTGAATTCCGAAATAGAGATTCAGAAGAGCAATATCCTGCTGATCGGACCAACGGGAACCGGCAAGACACTGCTTGCCCAGACCCTTGCGAGGATCCTTGACGTACCCTTTACAATCGCTGATGCCACCACCCTTACCGAGGCAGGCTATGTCGGTGAGGATGTGGAAAATATAATTCTCAAGCTCCTTCAGGCGGCAAACTATGACGTCCAGAAGGCACAGAGGGGTATCATCTACATAGATGAGATCGACAAGATCGGGAGAAAGACCGACAGCCCGTCCATAACAAGGGATGTCTCCGGAGAAGGGGTGCAGCAGGCCCTTCTGAAGATCATTGAAGGTACCGTTGCCAACGTCCCTCCCCAGGGTGGACGGAAGCATCCGCAACAGGAGTACATTCAGGTCGATACCACAAACGTCCTCTTTATATGTGGAGGCGCCTTTGTCGGCCTTGAAGATCTGATTGAGCGCAGAACCGGGAAGAGGACCGTTGGGTTCGGCACTAATGTCACCGCCCGCCGCAAGATAGGTAATATCTTTGATATCGTCGAACCTGAGGATCTGATCAAGTATGGACTCATACCCGAGTTTGTCGGCAGGCTGCCTGTTATTGCGATACTCGACGAGCTTGATGAATCAGCCCTCGTTACGATACTGGTAAAACCGAAGAACGCCCTGACAAAGCAGTTCGAAAAACTCCTCTCCCTTGACAATGTAAAGCTGCGGTTTACCGAGGGTGCGTTACAGGCCATTGCCAAAAAGGCGATTGAGAGGAAAACAGGCGCCAGGGGGCTGAGGGCAATCCTTGAAGATACCATGCTTGAAGTAATGTACGAGATACCTTCCCAGAAGAGTATAAGGGAATGTGTAATTAAGGAGGAAGTTATCACCAGGAAGGAAAGGCCGATCCTTATATACGAAAACACCGTCGAGTCCGCTTAGATTAGATACGAAAACTGAAGGGCGGGTCTGAATCTCACCCGGTCAGGGTCTGCGGGGTCTGTTTATCGATGCGGTAATGGCGGAGAGTATGGAATCCCTCACAGCGGGGTCCTTTATCTCTGCGTCCACGTAATCCCTGAGTGAATCGGGGATTTCAACCTTGTCCCTGTCATGCCGGACCGGCCTCTCCCTCTTTCTGTAAACCCTGCCCAGTTTAAACCTGACGTTGCGTACCCCATATGCGGAGAGTCTCTTCCTTATTTCCTCCGTATGATTTCTGACCTCATAGAGCCACTGGGTCGAGTCAACATAGACAAGGAGCGTCCCCTTGGTCAGGGATACCGGAAAGAGATGATCCGACAGTGGCGGGGGAATTGTCCCGCGGAAGTCGCGTCTCAGCGTATAGAGCCTTACTTTCTCATAAAGCCCGAGCCCTTTGACAATGGCTTCAATTTCCCGGCTCACACTCTTCATAGGGACGATCCGGACCCTGAATCAGATGGATTCAACATAACACTATGAACCGCCTCGCAGGAAAACCGCTAAGGGACGGTTTGTTTGATTAAAGCCAAGCTCTCCGACCTTTGGTCGGTGCTTTCGGCAAGGTGCATAGTAAAGGCCCGGGGGACAGGGCATCGGATCTGATCAGATCAGAATGCCTTGGTTACGCTACCGGACCTTATGCATCTGGTGCAGACCCGGGTCTTCTTTGGACCACTTTCAGTAATGATCCTGATCCTCTGAAGGTTCGGTTTGAAGACCCTCTTGGTTCGCCTTTTTGAATGACTCACATTGTTGCCGACAAGCCTTTTTTTCCCACAGACATAACAAATGGCCATATCCACTCCTTAATTATAAAAGTCGTGATTTGAAGAAAAGTGTCCGAATATGATAACATTTTAAGATAATCATCGCAAGCCCCAGAAAAACATGAAAGGAACATAAATGGGAAAGATAAGAATCTACGAGCTTTCAAGAAAGATAAAGGTCGGCAACAGGGAGATCATCGATGAGTTGGAAAAGCGGGGTCTTAAAGGCAAAACCCACTCCTCGACCTTAGACCCCGAACTTGTTACGAGCCTGGAGGAGACCTTCAAGAAAAGATCGCAGAAAAGGTACGCCCCCGAAAAGACAAGCACGGCGGAAAAGGTAAAGAAGAAAGAAAAGGAAGGGAAGAAGGCCAAAGAGACCCCTTCATCTGCAAAACCTCCCGCACCGCACGTCAAGATGAAAGAGGAGAAAAAAAAGACCGCGAAAAAGGCAAAGAAGGCAAAACCTGAATCCCCGGCTGAAGAAGAGGATATTGCACTGCCCGACAAGCTCAAGAAGGAAATCGAGGAGCAGAAGGATGAAAAGCTAAAGACCAAGAGCATGCAGAGGGCCTTCCAGGCGATAAGGAAAATAGAGCCCAAGAGATGGGTTGATCACAAGTCGTCCAAGAAGTTCAGGGGCAGACACCAGCACTTCAGAAGAGGAGTGACCTCTGCCCAGCCCCCGACGGTATCCACTGCCGCCCCGAGGAAAAAGGCGATAAAGCTGCCCGAGGGAACGACTATAAAGGAATTCTCGGAGCTGATCGGGCAGAAGGTCTCGGATGTAATAAAGAAGTTCATGGAACTTGGAAGCATGGTAACAATAAATCTGCCCATAGATCTTGAATCTGCGATCCTCATTGCGGATATCTTCGGGGTAAAGGTGGAACCCGCCTCCATCGAGGAAATAGCACCCGAGGTGGAAGAGGCCATTGAGGAGAACCAGGAAGATCTTACGCACAGGGCTCCTGTTGTAACCGTTATGGGCCACGTTGACCACGGAAAGACATCACTCCTTGACGCCATCAGAAAGAGCCGTGTCACCGAAAGTGAAGCAGGCGGAATCACTCAGCATATAGGTGCCTACAAGGTCAATCTCAAGGGAAGGGACATAGTGTTCCTGGACACCCCCGGTCATGAGGCGTTTACCACAATGAGGGCGCGTGGCGCCCAGGTCACCGATATCGTCGTCCTCGTTGTAGCTGCTGATGACGGCGTCATGCCCCAGACCATTGAAGCAATAAACCATGCAAAATCCGCAAATGTCCCTATCATCATAGCCGTCAACAAGATAGACAAGCCCAATGCTAACCCTCAAAAGGTCAGGACGGAGCTTGCCGAGTACGATATAGTCCCGGAGGAGTGGGGAGGCAAGAATATATTCGTGGACGTCTCTGCAAAACAGAAGACGGGGATCGACGACCTCCTGGAGATGATAATTCTCCAGTCCGAAATCATGGAACTGAAGGCCAACACAAAGCGTCCTGCCCGCGGCGTGACGATAGAATCAAGGCTCGACCGCGGAAGGGGGCCCGTTGCAACGGTCCTTGTCCAGTCAGGCACTCTGCGGATCGGCGACACCTTTATCTCGGGGAGCACCTACGGGAAAGTGAGGGCACTCATAGACGACCGCGGTAAGCGTGTCACTGAAGCAATCCCCTCAACGCCTGTAGAGGTAATCGGCTTTTCGGAGGTCCCCCAGGCCGGCGACCAGTTTGTGGTTGTAGAGGATGAGAGAAAGGCAAGACAGACCGCAATGACAAGGCAGCACAAGGAACGTCTTGCCGAAATGTCACGGGCAAAGAAGGTCAAACTGGACAAGATCTTTTCCCAGATCCAGGAAGGAGAGATAAAGGAACTCAACATCATCATAAAGGCGGATGTGCAGGGCTCGGTTGAGGCATTAAAGAGTTCGCTGGAAAAAATAACCCATCCGGAGGTTAAGATCAGGGTAATACATACCTCCGCAGGCGGCATAAACGAATCCGATGTGATGCTTGCAGCGGCATCAAATGCAATAATCATAGGGTTCAATGTCAGACCCGAACCAAAGGCAACACATGCAGCCGAACGGGAGGGTGTCGACATAAGGCCTTATACGGTTATATACGAAGCCATAGATGATATGAAGAAGGCCCTCGAAGGTATGCTTGAACCAACTCTCAGGGAGAATGTGATCGGCAGGGCAGAGGTGAGAAATATCTTCTCTATTTCAAGAATAGGCACCATTGCAGGCTGCTATGTCCTTGACGGCACCATCAAGAGAGCGAGTGACGGCATAAGGGTACTAAGGGACAATATTGTCGTCTATCAGGGACGAATCGGGTCACTTAAGAGGTTCAAGGAGGATGTCAGAGAGGTACAGACAGGTTACGAATGCGGGATACTCGTTGAAAACTTCAACGATATCAAGGTCGGGGATATACTTGAAAACTTCGAGATAGAGAAGATTGCGGCAACACTATAGGGGGACATGGATTCCCGGTTTTCCTTCGTCCCTCATTTGGAATAGGGGATTGTTGCGGTTTGGTATTTCGAGAACCGGGTTCATTACCTTTTTATATATGACGACTTATAAAATTGCGCATAATATAAAATTCTTCCGAAAAGGATTCCCGACGAGCGGGAATGACACAACATGCGCAATAATTTATGACCCTGTGTATAAGTACCTTCTTGAATCATGATTGTTGGTCTTTTAACCTTTGAACTCTTCATCCCTGAGGCAGGCTCTCTTAAATCCAAAAGGTACGTAATCAGGTCAATAAAGGACAGGCTGAAGAGATACAACGTCTCGGTAGCTGAAGAGGCAAGCAACCTCTGGCAGAGGAGTGTTCTTTCCGTTGTCTGTGTTACTAACGACACCTCTCATCTCTACAGTACGTTTGAAAAAATAAAGAGGCTGATCAACTCCGAGGTATCTGTTGAAGTGCTGAATGTGGAGATGGAATTACTTTAAGACCCTCCGGGAAGTTGAGCGGAAGAAAAACGCAGGATAAATCACGAAGAAGTCTGAAGAACCGGATTCAAAAAGGAATACCATGTTACCCTACAAGAGATCAAAACGTGTTGGTGACCAGCTCAGAAAGGAGCTGGCCGACATAATAATGAGGAAGATGAAAGACCCCAGGCTCGGATTCGTCACCGTGACATCCGTTGAGGTCACAGACGATCTCCGGAATGCCCGTGTCTACATTACGATCCTCCACAAGGAGAACACCAAAGCGGCACTTGATGCATTGAATTCCGCGGGTGGCTTTTTAAGGTCCGAGGTCGGAAAGAGGGTGAGGATGAAGGTAATCCCGAAGCTTCAGTTCTTCGAGGACCCCTCCCTGGAATACGGCGCAAAGATCGACCGCCTCCTCCGTGACCTTCACAAGGAATAATGCGGCTATCCATGAAAGTCCCCCGCGAGATAATAGAACTGATCAACCGTGAAGAACGCTTCACGGTTGTTTCCCACATCAATCCCGAAGGAGATGCCCTCGGATCAGCCATTGCCCTTGCTGTCGCCCTGGATTCAATCGGAAAGGACGTCGTAGTCTTTAACCGGGACGGCATCCCGTCACTCTACTCCTTTCTCCCCCTTTCCGGTCTCGTTGTTACCGGTCTCAGTGATGAAAGGCTGAAGGAATCGGTAACGGTCATACTCGACTGCAACTCCCTGGACCGGGCCGGACTTGAAGACGCCCCTGTATCTAAATCCGTCATCATAGATCACCATGTGACGGAAAACAACTTCGGTGATTTACGCTGGATCGAGCCCTCTGCCCCGGCCACGGGGGTCATGATATATCACCTCATTAAGGAACTGAATGTAGGGTTCACCCCCGAGATCGCCACAAATCTATACACTGCCATTGCCATAGATACGGGCACCTTCAGATTTGAAAATACAACGTCTGAAAGCCTGAGGATAGCGGCAGACCTTGTCGATGCAGGCGCCAGGCCCGGGAGCATCTCCATAAGTCTATATGAATCCTGGCCCAGGGAGAGGTTCAATCTCCTTGTGAGGATGCTCAACACCCTTGAGCTGCGCGACCTGACAAGGGATTCAGGGGCGGGTATCGGCGGAAAGGACCGGGACACCATAACCGTTGCCATCACAACCATAACCCATAGCATGTTCAGGGAAACAGGGACCGATTCCTCAAATACCGAGAACTTCTCCAACTTCCCGAGAATGATCAGTGATGTGGACATCTCCGTAATGCTCAGGGAATTTGAACCCGGCAAGTGGAAGGCAAGTCTCAGGAGCAAGGGGGATGTTAATGTGGCGGAAGTCGCATTTAGGCTCGGCGGCGGCGGTCATAAAAACGCTGCAGGGTTCAAGCTGGAGGGTGATATTGATGACGTCAAGAAGAGGTTCCTGGCGACTGCAAAGAAGGCCCTCCTTGATGATAACTGAACCGTTAAACATAGATCCCGGCGACGGGTCCTTTCCGGACAGACTCACGAGGGATGAAATCAGGAGCCTGGTCATCCACTCACCCATTCACGACCTTTTTGCATTGACATCGGGACTGAGAGAACGTTTCAGGGGCAGGGATGTTGATCTCTGCTCAATAGTCAATGCAAAATCCGGCAACTGTCCCGAGGACTGTGCCTACTGTGCTCAGTCCTCAAGATACCGGACCGAAATCGATGCCTATCCCCTGCTTCCGGTTGAGGAGATAATAAAAAAAGCCGCAGAGGCCGGGGCTTCAAGGGCAAAGAGGTTCTGTGTCGTCACAAGCGGGAAAAAACCCTCCGGCAGAGAACTCAAAGAGATTGCCTCGGCAATAACCGGAATCAGGAAATTGGGGCTCCTCCCCTGTTCGACCCTCGGGATGCTGAACAGGGAGGAACTGTTACTTCTCAAAGAAGCAGGGCTTGAGCGTTACCACCACAACCTTGAGACATCCGAGGGGTTCTTCGGCAATGTCTGTACGACCCACACCTTTGAGGATAAAACCGATACGATAAGGGCCGCAACAGAGGCCGGTCTGTCAGTCTGTTCAGGGGGGATTTTCGGCCTTGGGGAAGCATGGGACGACCGGTTGGATATGGCTTATGCACTCAGGGAGCTCGATGTCGACTCCGTACCCGTCAACTTCCTCATCCCCATAAAGGGGACTCCCCTTCAGGACAGGAAACCGCTGCATCCCCTTGAGGCACTCAGGATTATCAGCATGCTCCGCCTGATACTGCCCGATAAGGAGATACGTGTATGTGGCGGCCGTCTTCAGGTACTCGGGGAACTGAACTCCCTCGTCTTTCTGGCCGGAGCCGACGGCTTGCTCGTCGGCCACTACCTCACCAGGGAGGGGAGGACCGCAGAGGATGACCTCAACCTTATCGAAGACCTGGGGCTTGCGTATTAAAAGCAGATATGAAGCCCTCCTTCCACCATAGGATGATAAACGGTCCCTTCGAGGACCCCGTGGTCTACATAAGACTCTTCTGGCGGAAAAGGGCGATCCTCTTCGATGCAGGGGATATATGGGACCTTCCGGCACGGGAGATAAACAAGGTATCGGACCTCTTTGTTACACACACACATATAGACCACTTCATCGGCTTCGACAGGTTGCTCAGGATACTGCTGCGACGGGACACCCCTCTGAATATATTCGGACCTGAGGGTATACGTGACGCTGTAGAGGGAAAACTCAGGGGATACACATGGAACCTGATAGAGGATTACCCGGTCCGGCTGATTGTAAACGAGGTAAGGGGCGGGAAGATCTCTGTTGTGGAATACAGGGCAGGTGACGGATTTCGTCCTTCAGGCAGGGAGGAGAGGACAAACAACGGTGTTTTGTTGAAAGATACACACTTTACCATAAAGAGCATCACCCTTACCCATGATATCCCGGTGCTTGCCTTTAGTATCCATGAGGATTTTCATATTAATATAAACCGGGAAAAACTCCTCGATATGGGACTTCCCGTCGGGCCGTGGCTTTCCGGATTTAAAAGCGCCGTAAGAAGAGGGGACCGGAACTGGCAAACAGAGATACAGGGCAGGGAGTACCATCTCGGTGAACTCGAGAGGCTCATCACAAGGACAAGGGGACAGAAGATATCCTACGTTGTCGATATCTCACCTACCGTGGAGAATATAGAAAAAGTCATTCCCTTCGTAAAGGACTCGGACACCCTCTACATCGAGACATACTTTCTTGAGAGAGACCGGCTGAGGGCGATGGAAAGAAACCATCTCACCGCAGGGATTGCCGGCGAGATTGCACGGGAGGCCAATGTCAAGGAGATGATCCCCCTGCATTTCTCACCAAAGTACGGGAGATCCCCCGAGGAGGTCCTCAGTGAGGCTGCTGAGGCATTCAGGGCGCCTGCAGGGTAAGTATTATACATTGAACCTGAAGTTGACGATATCGCCGTCCCGGAGTTTGTAGGTCTTACCCTCGAGCCTTAACAGGCCCTTCTGCCTCGCTTCGGACATGGAGCCCGAAGAAATAAAGTCATCGTAGGATATAACCTCCGCCCTTATAAAACCCCTCTCGATATCACTATGAATCTTTCCCGCTGCTGCAAGGGCTGAGGTCCCCTCCTTTATTGTCCACGCACGGACCTCGTCCTTTCCCACGGTAAGAAATGATATGAGCCCGAGGTGGCTGTAGCAGACCTGAATCAACCTGTTCATGGCTGATTCCTCTATCCCGAGATCCTTCAGGAACTCCCCGGCCTCCTCCGCACCAAGCTGGGCTATCTCCATCTCGATCTTCCCTGAAAGGGAGACGGCGGGCATATTAAAGCGTTCATGCAGGAGCTTCAGCAACTCCTTTTCCTTGTCTGTATTCAGTTCATCCTCAGAGAGGTTCAGTATCAGAACTTCCGGCTTTACGGAAATAAACTGCAGGTGCCTCAGGGAGAGCTGCTCCTCCCGGGTAAACCCGGCTTCTCTTAACGGGGTCTCGGATTCAAGTATCTCCCTGCATTTCAGAAGGACCTTCCTCTCTTTCTCGTCGGGCTTCCTGCCCCGCTTTGCGGACTCCTCCATTCTCCGGAGCCTCTTATCGACAAGCTCGAGGTCCGAGAATATAAGTTCGAGCTCAACTGCCGCGGCATCCGTGACGGGGTCCACATCACCCATTGGATGGACAACCGCATCGTCCTTAAAGGCCCTGACAACCTGGACAACCGCATCGACGTCCCTGATCAGGTCAAGGACCTTTCTGTTCTGCCGGATGTCACCTTTGGTTATTCCCAGGTAATCAATATACTCGACCGTTGCAAATGTGGTCTTTTTCGGCTGGTATATTTCCGAGAGTTTCAACACGCGCGCGTCCGGCACATTGACAACCCCCACATTCGGCTGACCCTCTATGGTCGGGTAAACCGTCGTTGCAACGGACTGGCCTGTGAGGGCATTGAATATCGTCGTCTTTCCTGAATTGGCGGGGCCGATGATCCCTATCTTCACCACGTGCTCCTTTCATTGATTATTTGAGTCCGGGTATAAAGTCAGTATCTCTATCTGTCATTCCTGCAGTCCTTAAGCCGGCATCCCCGTAAAACTACTCCCTGCCCGACGGGCACGCATCGTCTACGGGCCGGGGGCCTGAGCATGGAGCATCTCCTGCACTATGTCTGTAACGCTTCTGAAGTCTATCTTTCCACTACCCATCTTGGGCAGATCACCAAATACAACGAACCGCCTTGGCAGGGCAATGTTTGGAAGCTCCTCCGACATCTTCTTCAGTATCGCCTTCTCATCCACCTTTTCTGTAACTGCGGCCACGATCCTTGCACCCTTCATGGCATCAGGCACCTCAACCACACAGCAGGAAACCCCCTCGGGGAGGAACTTATCGAGGACATCCTCGACCTTTAGAAGTGAGACCATCTCCCCCCCGATCTTCACGAACCTCTTGAGCCTCCCTGCATGCCATAGATAGCCGTCCGTATCAAAATACCCCATATCTCCCGTGTCATACCATCCGTGACGAATCCGCATCGAGGTCTCTTCAAAATTATCGAGGTATCCCTTCATTACAATATCGCCCCTGACAAGTATTCTTCCTACCTCTCCCGGCGGGCACTCCTCTCCGGTCTCGTAATTTTCAATCCTCACATCCATACCGGGCAGCACCTTACCCACACTTCCCGGCCTGTTGTTTTCCGCAGTGTTTACAGAGATAACAGGGGACGTCTCGGTTGTGCCGTACCCCTCATAGAGTGTAATGCCGTGTTTCCTGAGAAACGCCTCACGCAATGCGTCGGGACATTTATCGGCGCCGCTGACGGCAAGGCGGATGCTCTTGAAATCCCCCTCTTCAGACCTTCTCAGGTATCCCCGGAGAAAGCTGGGGGTTCCCACCATTATCGTGGGCTGTTCACCGCGGGCAATGTCACAGATCCTCTTGAAATCAAGGGGATTGGCATAGGTGATAATCGTCATGCCATGATAAACCGGTGCCCAGAGATTAATGGTGAGCCCGAGTACGTGAAAGAAGGGCAGACTTGCAAGCATTCTGTCCTTCTCAGACAGTTCGACGATCTCACTGAAGCTCTCTATATCGGAAATGATATTCCGGTGGGTTAACTGAACCGCCTTTGGTTCTTTCTCACTACCGCTTGTAAAGAGGATGACTGCGTTGTCATGTTCCTCACCCTTATATGTCCTTTCAAGAATCATGAACAGGGGGAGTTTCGAGAATAGGGCGGCACGGAGTTTATCTGCAATGGATACACCGGCCATGATGTCCTCAATGTATACCATCCCCTCCACTTCAGGACAGTTTATCTTCTGAAGAAGGGCCCTTGAAGTTACTATCGTCTTGAAGTCACACTTTCTCGCGGCAAATTCTGCATTCTGCGCCGCACCGGTAGAGTAGTTAATCATAACGGGTACGCGTCCGCTCATCAATGCGGCGATGATCGAGAGGGCGCCACCGGCAGATGTGGGTAGCATTATGCCGAGGAATCCCTCGTCAAAGGAGCTGAACTTCCTTGAAAGCATGAGCGCCCCTGTCAACGCCCTTTGGTAGGTGATCCTCCGGTCGGTGTTGCAGTCAACGAAGGCAAGCTTCTTTCCGTGCCTCTTTGCAGTCTCTATAAACTTACGATGTAAAAGCATTCTTATACCTTATCCGGTGATAAGCAGTACTCCGCACCCGGAACTAACTATAGTCCGTGTATAAACTGTTGTTTTATATTTTTGTCATGCCCGAAAGCTGTAGTCGGGTATCCAGAACTTACTGAAAAAACTGGATTCCCGCCCAACAGACCGCGGGAATGACGGCTCTATTGTTGAATTTATACACAGACACTATTTAGTGCCTGTGTATAAACTGCTGTTTTTTATTTTTGTCATGCCCGAAAGCTGTAGTCGGGTATCCGGAACTTACTGAAAAAACTGGATTCCCGCCCAACAGACCGCGGGAATGACGGCTCTATTGTTGAGTTTATACACAGACACTATTTAGTGCCTGTGTATAAAGTGCCGTTATTTGTCATTCCCGCAAGTGAAACGCGTCGGGAATCCTTCTTAAAGACAGATTCCGGACAAGCCGGAATGACGGAATAACGACAACTGTTCGACTTTATACACGGACTCTAATTAGTCATATGCTTCCTTGCATTTGCCGGCAGAATGCCGGAAAAATAACGTAAGCCGCTCTATCCGGCACTGCTTATCGCCTATTTTGGGTTACAGTTAATTGCGATTGTTCAAAGGGTTGAGAATCGCTCCTAAAACCTCCAGTTAATCTGGGCGCTGATAATATCCACCTTTGCATCGAAACTACCGGTCAGCCCACCACGAACAGCGTCTTCGCCGGTAGGCGTTTTCTCTATCCTGGGGTCATTTACAAACAGGTGGGCATAAGCCAGATCAAAACTGAATTTACTTGAGATCTTATATCCCATGCCTGCGGACGTCCATAAACGGTTTTCATCGGGTATCCTCGGCGTTCTGTGTTGGGCGTCGGGTATGGGCGTCTCGTCATATGCCAGCCCGGCCCTGAAAGTCCATATCTCATCCGGAGTAAAGGACAGGCCAAGGGAATACCTGAAGCTGTCTTTCCACGCCGTCGTGGTAACACCATCCGCCTGGTAGGGGTTGTCAAAGCTGAACCTGATCTCATCGAGAACACTCCAGTCCGTCCAGGTCACATCACCCATCACGGCCCAGGCGGGGTTAATCCTGTGATAGAAACTGAGAGAAAGCGTATCGGGCAGTATGATATTAGAGGATACGTCAACATTCTTAAAGACCGGGAATGGCGCAAGTCCCGCCGGAACATTCGAGAAATCCCCATCACCCTCAAGATCCTGATCGACCCTTGACCTGTAATTAATGCCGATCCGGCTGTTGCGGTTAAACTCGTAGAGGGCGCCGATATTGAACCCGTAACCCCAACTGTCACCTTTGAGCTCCAGGTAACCGTCGGAGCCCTGCGGCACAAGACCGAGAGCGCCGGCAGGAAGCCCCATGGCTGCAAAGGCACCGATTGCGTCAAGTGTCCCGAAATCAATTGCACTGGTCAGTTCCGCCTTTATGTACTGGAAGTTCAAGCCCGCACCCATGCTGAAATGTTCGTTGACCCTGTATGCAATAACCGGGTTGATATTAACCGTCATCAACTTGGACTTGATGGCGTGATAGCGGCCCACCCAGCTATCATCATAGTCTGTTGAAAGACCAAATGGCGAGTTCACTCCGAGGCCGAAGACAAAGCCCTCGCCGAGCTGTCTGCTGTAATAGAAATTGGGAACTGCAACGGTAACACCGCCCTCACCCCCGTTATCCCCGGTAAGGGGAATACCGGTCACGGACTGAAGGAGATGAGTGGAGCCCTCATTTTTGAACTTCGCTGAGGGGATTATTATATGAGCGCCGACAATCAACTCCCCGTCGGGGATGCGTGTAATACCTGCGGGGTTGAAGAATATCGTAGTCGCGTCCTCAGCAGCGGCGGCGCCACCGGCAAAGGCGTTTCCAAGCCCGCTCACGCTCTGCTCGACAATGGCAAAACCTGCGGCGTTTGCGGTATCGACGGAGAAACCACTCAGAAGGATTAATGAAAAAAGACAGACCACCATAACGGATAAGACATTCCTATCTTTCATGATTCTTGCCTCCCTTGTTGTTGTTTTATTCCGAGTCACTTGCAAGTCAGGCTCTCCGGCCAAAGGTCGGAGCTTGCCAATGGCATGCCTTACAGCATAGAAATATAAGGTTTTGATATTTTATATTTGCCTCCGGCACTTAGGTGCTTCCGGCAAAGAACATTATAAGGAAAACTTGATTAATTAGTGTCTGTGTATAAACTGCCGTTTTTTATTTTTGTCATACCCGAAGTCTGTAGTCGGGTATCCAGAAAGCATTGAAAAGACTGGATTCCGGCCTAAGGACTGCCGGAATGACAGATTGAGGGGCCGACTTTACACACAGACTCTAATTACATTCATTGTCTTCATCCCCGACAAAAGGCCTGGGCCTTCGGCAAGGTGCATTGTAAGTAAAATGGTCCCAATATCAAAGAACTACGAATTCCCGCTTTCCAGACTGTGTCTCAATCCTGAAAACACACATGATGTCATTATGAATCCTGCCCTGAGTTCATTTCAGGGATGACAGTTGTGACGGCTGTCTGTTCACGGCAATGACGGATGTCTGTCTGTTTTCATTCCGGCCGGAGCATGGTAAAGGGCCGGAATACAAAACAACCCTATTAGGTCCCGGCTATGCCGGGTCAGGTTTGACGGTAAAAGGTGAAACTTGCTTTTACAGCAGCCCGGAGCCCCTTTTAAGTAAAGGTGCCCCTAAAATTAACTCATAATCCGAATATTAAAGTCAAGGAGATCCGGTTTCCCGTTTTGTATTAATCTCTGCTTCCGACCTCCTCATGTAAACGGGTGATAACGACACAGGGTCATCAAACAGACCTTTTTCCGCCCTCCTGAAGGCAAGTTCCGATATCGACGAAGGCAGGGGATACTGTAGATGAAGGGGAGCGAAAAAGGCCTTTGTCCCAAGCAGCCTGATGATCCTTTCCCGGTAGAGGGTCGCCCCGTTTCCTGCAAAGAGGGTATTGTCACGGACTTCCCGGAGAAACTCCTCGATCCTTACCGTGCCATCCCCGATAACCCTTTTCAAATCCCCCCCCTCCCTTTTAAAGAGGGCGGTGTAAACCTCTCCCTTCCTGGCATCGAAGACCGGACATATCATCATCTCCCCGACAGGAAAGGAATAGGCAAATCCCTCGAGTGTGGAGATTCCCACAACGGGCTTCTTCAATGCAAAGGCCAGCCCCTTCACCGTGCTCAGGCCTACCCTCAGTCCTGTAAATGAGCCGGGCCCCAGGGAGACGGTAAAAAAATCAATATCGTCAAGGCGCAGGTCCGAGACGCCGAGAAGGAAGTCGATGCCCTTCATTAACTTCTCCGAGTGTCTCTTCCCACCCATCAGCCTCATCTCTCCGACAATGCCGTCTTCCCTGTGAAAAATGGAAACCCCGCCGACCGGCGTTGCAGTATCTATCGCAAGTGTAAGCATATCATGAAATCATATACCTCTCGCCTTCATCCTCGAGATGAAAATTCCAACGTATTTGTTTACAGGATTGCTCCTGGAGAGAAACGGGATAACGGGCCTTTTCCTTACCCCGAGTTTTTGAAGTTCTGCGATAATCTCGTGGTTATTGCCGTCGTAAGAAATCCCCTTCCTGAGACTCCCGATCGCCTCAGTCTTCATACCCGCATCGAGGTAGGTCCTGCTAAGGTTAAGATAGAAGAAGGGATAAAAAAAGTCCGCACCGAAGGGGATGGACATCTCGAGTTTCTTTATGGCCTCAAGGCAGTTCCTGATTCCTTCCTCGTGGTTCCTGTCGGAGAGTGCAAGGAGGTATCCATAGTATGACATAACATACGGATCGTCGGGAAATTCCGAAAAGGCCTTTTGTGTCAATTCCATTGCATCCCGGAATTCATTCTTTTTTATCAAGCTCTTGATGTCCCTGAAATACCGGACCCTCTTCCTGCTGGTGAGGTTTTTCTTCTTGATCTTTTCAACGGTCTTGCGGTGCTGTTCATCAATTAATCCGGCAACATCGCTTCCTTCCGTCTTGCCGAACGTAACCTTGTCAGTCTCAATGTGTGCGCCGTCAAGATACACAGTGCTTCTGATAACCAAGGGCGCATCCTTGGTCAGCTCTGTAATTATATAGTATGTCTTTCCGTCCTGCTCGATCTTGCTCGAGTGTTCTGAATGTTTCTTTGATTTGATCTTTATTATGTCCTTGTTACTCATTACGGTCCCCTGAGCCGGATAGAGTCTGTTTATAAAGTCAGTCTCTCTATCTGTCATTCCGGCAGTCCTTAAGCCGGAATCTATTCCTTTCAATAAGTTCTGGATGCCCGACTACAGACTTCGGGCATGACAAAAATAAAAAATGGCAGTTTATACACAGACACTATATAGAGTCTGTGTATAAAGCATGGTCAATCCCTGAACTTGTTTCAGGCTTGGCAAGGCGAATAGACTGCGTCTTGCAACTCTTATTATTAGATCTCCCGCGCTTAATTCGGGATTCAGTTTAGTGTTTTAATTATATCACATATTCACCCGGAATGCTGTTATGGCAAAATCCGTGTCCATTATAGTAAATTATAGTGGATGAAATTATTATTATCTACATTGTTATGTTCAGCGACACTGATATTGCTTGCGGCGGTTCCCGTGCTTGCCCAGCCTGTTATTTCATTCGACGAAGAGACCTATGACTTTGGGGATGTAAATCAGGGGGATGTACTTGAACACCTCTTTGTTTTCAGGAATACAGGCAATGAACCCCTTCTGATCGAGAAGGTGACCTCATCCTGAGGTTGCACTGCAACGGTGATCAGTTCAGATCGCCTTGACCCTGAAGAGGAGGGACAGATAAAGGCAACGGTCAGCACCGAGGGCAAAAAGGGCTTACTGAGCAAGACGATACAGGTCAGGTCCAACGACCCTGAACACCCGCTGGTTATACTGAAACTAAAGGCCCTTGTCAAAGACCCGTTTCATGAGTCCTTCACGAAAGCCGATGAGATCTTCCGCACGCCATGCAGGAGATGTCATGTGGACAGGGGGACCGGCCGCAAAGGGGCAAAGCTGTTCAGGGCAGACTGCCTGATGTGTCACAGGAGGGGAAAAGCAGCACCGTCATTGTCGCGGTTAAGAAAAATACGTGAGGACAAACTCAAGACCTCGATCGAGTTCGGCAAGAGGGACAGCTTAATGCCCGGCTTTTCTTCAAGTGTCGGTGGACCACTTACCGATACGGAGATAAGATCCCTTATCAGGTATATTAAAAGGAGGTAACCCCGCTCAGGTTTTACCCGGCCGGGATTAAACCTCCATTAATCTCTCCTCTTCCTCCTGATCGGTCTTGCACTCAATACACATGGTTGTAACAGGTCTGGCCTCAAGCCTCTTTATGCCTATCTCACACCCGCATATCTCGCATATGCCGTAAGTGCCGCTGTCGATCCTCTCGATGGCGAGGTCGATCTTCTTCAGCAGTTTCTGTTCCCTGCCGCGAAGCCTGAGCATGAAGTTCCTGTCAATCTCGGCAGTAGCCTGGTCTCCCATGTCCGGGAATGCATTTTCATCAGGCAGTGTATGAAGTGCAGCCTCTGCCTCCTGAAGTAACTGTCCCCTCTGCTGCATAAGTACTTTCCTTATATCAAGTATAATTTCCTGTCTTTCTTTGGCAGTTACGTCCTTTGAATTCCCCGCACATTTTTTCTTTCCTGTTTTTGTTCCCCTTGTTTCTTTGTTGGTGCTTCCCTTTTTCTTGGCTGGCATATCGAACTCCTTTGCATCTGCGTTTTTGGAATACACTGTCACCGCAATCAGGGCCTAAGAAAGGTTAACAAATGTTTTCAGATATAGTCAACCTGTCCGTCATCCCGGCAGCAAATCCGCCGACGGGGAAAAAGCGCAGAGCGTTTAAATCGCAGAGAGCAGAGAGCAGAGCGTATAAGACAAAAGGCTGAAGGCAAGCAAAACGTAGATTCAAATCATAGAGGACTTTTTAGACAGGATGGACAGGATGTTTCAGGATGAACGGATTAACGACAGGATTTTCTCCATCTTCTTTCTTTATCCTGTTAATCCTGTCTGAAGATAGATTCTTTTTGTTTCTTTAAACCTTCAGGAATCGTGAAGCTTAAAAAAAACTTCTTCTTTCAGCCTCGCGATTACCTCAAGATATAATCGCAAAGCGTCTAAGGCCGGATTCGGGCGGGGCCATACCGGTGGTTAAAGTTTGCCTGGATATGTGAAAATATAATAATGAACTATCTCGAAATCAAAGGCGCCAGACAAAATAACCTCAAGGGTATCTCTCTCAGGCTCCCTCACGACACTTTTATTGCCGTAACCGGCCTTTCGGGTTCCGGTAAATCCTCCCTCGCCTTCGATACCATCTTTGCCGAGGGACAGTGGAGATTCATAGAGTCACTCTCAACCTATGCGAGGCTCTTTCTTGAAAAGCTCGACAGGCCGGAGGTGGAATCCATTCGCAATATAAGACCTGCCATTGCCCTGGAACAGAGAAACCCGGTTAAGGGTTCGCGCTCGACGGTAGGCACCCTTACGGAGATCTACGACCTCTTCCGGATCCTCTATTCCAAGGTCTCAAAACCATTCTGTCCTTCCTGTGGCAAGGAGATAATCAACTGGACCGTTGAGCGGATATTCCCCGAACTTCTTGAAAACCACAATGGTGAGAGGGCGGTCATAACCTTCGAAAGTCCCGACCATCCGGGAGAACTCATGCGGAGGGGTTACAGCCGTATCCTGACGGGGGAACGGATTGTCGATCTTCAGGAGCCGGGAGAAGGAAACGGCGCCGTTGATGACGACTCCCCCAACTCAAGCACCTGTTCAGTCGTGATCGACAGGGTGGTTATCAGGGATGACTCACGGGTGGTCGACTCCCTTGAGCTTGCGTACAGGGAGGGGGGCGGTTCTCTCTCAGTGCATATTTTCAGCAGGGGAGAGGATGCCGGCGGGAGAATCACCGTTGACAGGATCGATTTTCTCGGGGGCAACATATGTGATGACTGCCGGACAGAACTCCCGGAGCCTTCACCGCTGCTGTTTTCCTTTAATCATCCCGTTGGCGCCTGCCCTGAATGCAAGGGGTTCGGGAATGTCCTGAGATACGATGAAGACCTGATAGTCCCTGATCCCTCGTTATCCATATCCGAAGGGGCGATCGAGCCATGGGAAAAACCTGCGGCAAGGTGGTGGAAGGAACAGTTTCTCGAAAATGCAGAAAAGGCAGGCATAGAAGTCCACAAACCCTGCGAACAACTCACGGAGAGTGAAAGGGCGATACTCTTCAAAGGCGGTAGGCATATTTGCGGCATCGAGGATTTCTTCGACGACCTCGACAGCCGGAGATATAAACTTCATGTAAGGGTGTTGCTGAGCAGATACCGTTCACCCGTTCAGTGTCCTTCCTGCATGGGAAAGAGATTGAGAAGTGAATCCACGGCTTACAGGATAGCCGGGAGGGACATCTCCGAACTCTGCAACATCCCGATAAAGGAGCTTTCTCTTCTCTTCAGGGAGATTCCTTTTTCCGAATACGAACGCAAAATAGCCGATGAGGTCCTGAAACAGATCGATGCAAAACTGCGCTTTCTTTTACGGGTGGGCCTCGACTACCTTGACCTGAACAGACTGGGCAAGACCCTGTCCGGAGGTGAATACCAGAGAGTTAATCTTGCAAACCAGATCGCCTCACTGCTGACGGGGACACTGTATGTGCTCGATGAGCCCACAGTAGGGCTACACGCAAGGGATACGGAGAGGATAGCCGGTATTATAAAAGACATGGCTGCCAACGGCAATACACTGATTGTGGTGGAGCATGACCGCAGGATCATAAACTCCGCCGACTGGATCGTGGAACTCGGCCCCGGCGGCGGGCGTGAGGGGGGCAATGTGGTGTTTTCAGGATCAAGAGAGGATTTTCTCACTACAGGCACCGTAACCTCAAGGTACCTGTCGGGGTGTGACAGAAATGAACTGAATCTCCTGAGAAAGAGGAAAACAGGGGTGAAGGGAATGAGTTCAATCCTCCGGATGACGGGCGCAAGAGGCAATAACCTCAGAGGGATTGATCTCTCCATACCCCTTAATTCCTTTATTGCAGTGACGGGTGTCTCCGGTTCAGGGAAGAGTTCACTTATCACGGAAACCCTCTATAAGGCACTGGCCTTTAAATTCAGGCTGTCCCGCGAGCATCCCCTCCCCCATGACTCGATTTCTGGCGCCGATGATATTGGAGGGGTAAGGCTTATCGACCAGAAGCCCATCGGGAAAACCCCACGTTCAAACCCCGTTACTTACCTGAAGATCTTCGAGCAGATCAGAAGGGTCCTCTCTGAACAGACCTATGCAAGAAGCCATGGATACACCCCGGGGTTCTTTTCCTTCAACATCCCCGGCGGGAGGTGTGAGAGATGCAGGGGAGAGGGGTTTGAGAGGCTCGAGATGTACTTTTTTGAAGACCTCTATGTTTCATGTGAACAATGCGGCGGCAAACGTTACGGTGCAGAGGCCCTCAAGGTAACCTACAAGGGTAAAAACATCCATGACATACTGATGATGACAGTGGAGGAGGCCATTGTCTTCTTTGCCGAAACACAGAAAATACGCTCCAGACTTGCCATAATGAAAGATATAGGTCTTGGATACCTCACCCTCGGACAGCCTGCCACCTCACTTTCAGGAGGAGAGGCGCAGAGGCTGAAGATCTGTTTGGA
The DNA here is from genome assembly GCA_002897935.1 of bacterium BMS3Abin08. Taxonomy (NCBI): domain Bacteria; species bacterium BMS3Abin08. The sequence goes on along the minus strand of BDTA01000051.1, from coordinate 5,837 downwards.
ACTCAGCGCTAATAAAAGAAAAAAAATTCTCTACATACTCGACGAGCCTACAGTGGGACTCCACTATCGTGATGTCCTCTCCCTTCTGAATATATTGAGGAATCTTGTGGAGGGCGGCAATACCGTCATTGTTATAGAACACAACCTCGACGTGGTGAGTGTTTCAGACTGGGTTATAGACCTCGGCCCCGGTGGCGGCCCGGATGGGGGGAGGATAGTCTTTGAGGGAAGGCCCTGTGAGATGATACACCATGAAGGCTCCATAACCGGGATGTACCTCAGGGAGGAGTGGGAGAAGACCCCTGTGTAACATGCTATGCAGCGGTCTTGCCTGTCTGAGCTTTGCACCCGGACAGGCCGCGGGGTCTCCATTGATCCTCAAGGTGGCAACTGCGGGACCGGTCAGGAAACCTCAACCTTGATTTCCTTTGTTTTCGACTCCTCCTTCTTTGGGAGGACTATCTCAAGGATTCCGTCCCTGTAAGAGGCCCCGGCTTTTGCACTGTCAATCTCTACCGGGAGGGAAACCGTCCTCGATAAGCTCCCGTAAGTGATTTCAGACGCATAGAGGTCCTCTTCCCTGACCTCCTCTTTCCGCTTCGTCTCACCCTTGATGGTAAGGCTGTTTTCAGTAATCGTGAGGTCTATGTCCTTCTTATCAACTCCGGGAATCTCCGCCTTCAGAACAAATTCGTTCTTCCTGTCGTATAGTTCGATGTTGGGGATAATGACCCCTGTTTCGTGCGGCCTTCCCCACCATCTCCTGCGCCTCCTTGCAGGCTCAAAGAACTCCTCGAAGAGACTCTCCATATCCCTCCTCATATCTTCAAGCTCCTTCATGGGCGACCATTTCATGATTGACATGCCAATCACCCCCTTTTGTTTACGGGCAAAGCGCCCGTTTTTTTCCAGGACCAAAGATCCTGCATCTTCCTCTAAGCTGCCTGCTCTTCCTCTACTGCTGTCTTCTCAAAGACCATGGACCCGTCTTTGAAATCAACCACAACGGTATCACCCTCCTTGATGGTTCCATCGATGATCCGTTTAGCAAGGGCATTCAGCACATACCTTTGAATGGCCCTCTTCAGGGGCCTTGCCCCGAAAACCGGATCATACCCGACTTCCGCAATATAGTCCCTGGCCTTATCCGTCAACCGGAGATCTATCCTCTTGTCCTGCAGATAGCGTTTCATCCTCTCAAGCTGAATATCGACGATCCTCTTGATCAGATCCCTGTTCAACGGATTGAATATTATGATTTCATCAACCCTGTTGAGGAATTCAGGACGGAAAAAGGACTTGAGGTCCTCCATTACCTTTTTCCTGATATCATGATCATCCTCGGGACTCCAGTGTGCATCGGGACTCTTATCACGTGCCTCAAGGAGTTCCTGGATATGAAGACTGCCTATATTCGAGGTCATGATCACCACGGTGTTTCTGAAATCCACGGTCCTGCCTTGACCGTCGGTCAGTCTCCCGTCATCAAGGAGCTGCAGCAGTACGTTAAAGACCTCCGGGTGTGCCTTTTCAATCTCGTCAAGGAGTATCACCGAATAGGGCCGCCTTCTTACCACCTCTGTAAGCTGTCCGCCCTCTTCATAACCCACATACCCCGGGGGGGCGCCGATCAGTCTCGATACGGTATGTCGCTCCTGGTACTCCGACATATCGATTCTGATCATGGCATTCTCATCGTCGAAGAGGAACTCTGCAAGCGCCCGGGCAAGTTCCGTTTTTCCCACACCCGTTGGGCCAAGGAATATAAATGAGCCGATAGGTCTGTTGGGGTCCTGGATACCGGCACGTGCCCTCCTCACCGCATCCGCGACAACAGTGATGGCCTCGTCCTGCCCTACGACCCGCTCCCTCAGCCTGTCTTCCATTCGCAGCAGTTTTTCATTCTCACCCTCGAGCATCCTGCTCACGGGAATACCCGTCCACTTGGAAACGACCTCTGCGATATCCTCCTCGTCCACCTCCTCCTTCAGCAGCCTCTTCCGGGACTGGAAATCAACGAGTCTCTGGTTTTCGGCTTCGAGCGCCCTCTGAAGCTCAAGGAGCCTTCCGTACCTCAGTTCAGCGGCCCTCGTGAGGTCGCCCTCCCGTTCCGCCTTCTCCGAATCGAGCTTTGTCTGCTCGATCTGCTCCTTTAATTCCCTTATCTTCTGGATGATCTCCTTTTCAGAAAGCCACTGGGCCCTCAGGGCGTTCCTCTTCTCTTCCAGTTCCGCTATGTCTTTCTGCAGCTTATCGAGCCTTTTCTTTGCATCGGGAGAGTCGTCCTTCATCACCGCCTGCTTCTCTATCTCAAGCTGTCTGAGCCTGCGTTCGATCTCGTCAAGCTCCGCAGGCATGCTGTCTATCTCCATCCTGAGCTTTGCGGCTGACTCGTCAATGAGGTCGATTGCCTTATCAGGCAGAAAACGGTCGGTAATATACCTGTTTGAAAGCATAGCCGCAGCAACAAGTGCGGAGTCCTTGATCTTCACACCGTGATGGACCTCATACCGCTCCTTCAGACCTCTCAGAATCGATATGGTATCTTCCACCGAGGGCTCTCCAACGAAAACAGGCTGAAACCTCCGTTCAAGTGCGGCATCCTTCTCAATATACTTCCTGTACTCATCCAGGGTTGTTGCGCCTATACACCTCAAGTCCCCCCTTGCGAGGGCGGGTTTAAGCATGTTCGAGGCATCGATTGCACCCTCTGCCGCCCCGGCACCGACAAGGGTATGCATCTCGTCTATGAAGAGTATGATCTTGCCCTCAGCCTGTTCAACCTCCTTCAGAACCGCCTTTAACCTCTCTTCAAACTCACCGCGGTATTTGGAACCGGCAATCAGCGACCCCATATCCAGGGATACCACCTTCTTATCCTTAAGAGGCTCGGGCACATCGCCTGAAACAATACGCTGTGCCAGGCCCTCTGCTATGGCCGTCTTTCCGACACCGGGGTCGCCTATGAGCACGGGGTTGTTCTTTGTCCTCCTTGCAAGCACCTGCATCACCCGTCTGATCTCTTCGTCCCGGCCGATAACAGGATCGAGCTTACCCTTTGCGGCAAACTCCGTAAGGTCTCTTGCATACCGCTTCAGGGCCTGGTATTTATCCTCGGGATTCTGGTCGGTCACCCGCTGCGCTCCCCTGATTTCCTGCATTATCTCCAGGACCTTCTGCTCCGTCAGGCTGTACCTCTTTAAGAACTCCGCCCCGGGACCACCTTCTGAGATTACCCCGATGAACAGGTGTTCGGTACTCACATATTCATCCTTAAGGTGCTCCGCCTGCTTTGACGCAGATTCAAGCACAGCCTTTAATCTTGGTGATGCGTATATCTGTCCGAGCGGCGTGGCTCCGGTAACCTTGGGAAAACGGTTTACCTCACCCTCGATGTCCCTTTTAAGGAGGTTGGGATCCACCCCGACCCTCTGTATGATCTGCACGGGAATCCCCTCGGTATCCGACAGAAGGGCAAGCAAAAGGTGTTCGGGCTGAAGCTCATGATTCCCCTTTCCCTCAGCAATCCTCTGGGCCTCCTGAAGCGCCTCCTGTGATTTTATTGTCAATTTATCCATTCTCATGGCATGCCTCCTCTTTTAATCGGTTATTCAGTAAATATCTTCCTGATCTTCCTTTCAAACTCCTTTCTCATGTCCCCTTCAAGACATCCGAGCATCGAGTCAACCTCCCTCTGGAGGGCTACAAGCCTCTCCCTCATCCGGAGAATTATATCCACCCCTGCCCTGTTCACCCCGAGTTCCCTTGTCAGTTCAAGGATGAAGGTAAGCCTCTCGATATCCTCTTCAGAGTAAAGCCTCTGCCTGTTCAGTCTCTTCGGCCTTATAAGACCTTCCCGCTCGTAAAGCCTGAGTGTCTGGGGATGAACCCCCAACAACTCCGAGACAACACTGATCATGAACAGGGGTTGTTTCTTATCCCTCTTTACCATTTTCTTCTCACCATCCGTTCTCTCGGGTTTTCCCTGTAAAGCCCGTCAAGCTCCCTGATCCTCTTCCTGTCCTCTTCGTTGAGGTTCTTCGGGGTTGCTATCCTTATCGTTACGTACTGATCACCCCTTCCTCCTCCCTTGGGGGCAGGAAACCCCTTGCCGCTGAGTCTGAACTTCTGACCTCCCTGGGTCCCCGGCGGAAGGGTCATCTTTGTCACACCGTCAATGGTTGGGACATCTATCTTAGCACCGAGCACCGCCTCGGGAATTGTTACAGGCACCTCGACATGAACGTTTTTCCCCTCTCTCCTGAACAGGGGATGTGGTTTTAACGATATCTCAATATAGAGATCACCTTGAGGGCCACCGCCTATCCCGGCTCCCCCTTTTCCCCTTATCTTTACCCTGGACCCGTTATCTACGCCTGCCGGTATTTTGACATTGACCGTCTCGGTCTTCAGTATCGTCCCCTTACCACGGCAATCAGGACAGAGCTTTGTCGCCTTCTGCCCGGATCCACCGCAATCAGGACAGGTCTGGGTATAACTGAAAAAGGCCTTTTTGCTGCTGATTTTGCCGGAACCACCACATTTGCCACACCGGGCAAGGCCCTCCGCACCCCTTCCGTTACACCGCTTGCAGGTAACATCATGGGTTACGGTGATTTTCTTTGTTGTTCCTTTAAACGCCTCTTCAAGGGTAAGGGTCAGCCTCGTGAGGAGGTCTGCCCCCCTAAGGGGTGGTTCGGTGAAGGAACCCCCGGCACCAAAGAGGTCGGAGAAGACATCGCCGAACTCGAAACCCCCTTCCGAGGAAAAGTTGAAGGGCCCGGCGCCATTAAAATCCGTCCCCTGAGCCCCCTGAGAAAATACCGTGTGCCCAACGTTGTCATAGTCCGTACGCTTCTTCGGATCACCGAGCACGGCATATGCCTCGTTTATCTCCTTAAACTTCTTTTCCGCTTCTTTATTCCCGGGGTTCAGGTCGGGATGGTACTTCCTCGCCAGTCTCCTGAAGGCCTTCTTTATCTCCTTCTGGGAGGCGTTCCTGTCGACGCCGAGTGTATCGTAAAAGTCCTTTGTACCTGTTGCCATTCCTTCCTCCAAACGTAAAATTATTGTATCACTTGATTAAGTTTTTGTCAAGTCTTATTAGTATATGCTTATAATGTATTCTAATGCAAATAGCATAATGTATCTCCTGGATGCTCCAAATTTTCCAGATTTTATGATGTTATCGCAATACGGCTCCCCCGGAACCTTTAAAGGTGGTTTTCATGCCCGGTTATTGTCCTGACGGGCATATTCCCCGGGAAACAGGATGCCTGCAACCCCGACAGGAGAAGCCCGGTGCCCGGTGCTGAAGGGTCCTGCAACAACGGATACTTGACAGCGCCTACCCTTTGTAATTACTATTTAGTGTCTGTGTATAAACTACAGTCATTAGTCATTCCCGCAAGCGAAGCGAGTCGGGAATCCTTCTCAAAGAACGATTCCGGACAAGCCGGAATGACAGAAAAAGGACAACTGTTCGACTTTATACACAGACTCTATATTAAGGTCAAGCCTGTCTTCATTATCGGGGCGTAGCGCAGCCTGGTAGCGCACACGGTTCGGGACCGTGCGGTCGCTGGTTCAAATCCAGTCGCCCCGACCATTTCTTCCCAGCCGGCAAGACAGGAGACAGGAGACAGGAGTTAGGAGTTAGGAGTTAGGAGTTAGGAGTTAGGAGTTAGGAGTTAGGAGTTAGGAGTTAGGAGTTAGGAGTTAGGAGTTAGGAGTTAGGAGTCAGCCTACTGAAGCCTTGTCAATTTTTCGTCATACCATTCCATACCCACTAAAGTCATTTTCTTGACGATCAACAAAAATTCCTTGATTTTAAATAA
>BDTA01000050.1 GCA_002897935.1 bacterium BMS3Abin08 | reverse complement strand
CTTTCAGGATGCAGAGAAAAGGTACGCAAGATCATTGAGGAACATATCCAGGTACCTGGTATAGACCGGCTCCTTGAGCCTGTCTCAATATTCTCGGAGAGGTTTGATGAAGAGGTAGCCAGGCTTTCGTCAACAGAGGCCCAGGCGAGCGAGATGGAACATGCCATAAGACACGAGATTTCTGTAAGATTCGAAGAAGACCCTGTGTTTTACCAGTCCCTGAAGGAGAAGCTCGAAAAGATAATCGAGGAAAAAAGACTGGAGAGGATAGATGCTGCAAGGCAGCTCAAGCTCCTACAAACAATAAAAGACGAAATGATAAATGTTCATAAGGTTGCTGAGACCATGGGGATATCAGAAACAGAGCTTGCCTTCTACAACCTTTTATCTAAAGAAGATACCGGGACCGGTATTTTGAAGGCTGGTGAAGGACAGGCTCCCTATGGAGAAGAGAAGGAACCTGAGAAAGAACTGGCAGGGTTAATCTTGGAATCCCTTGAAAAGCTTGCAGTAATAGACTGGATACATAAAGAGGATCTTCAGCGCCAAATGCGGAGGCAGATCAAGAGGCATCTGAGGGCGGCAGGCTATAAGCTGGATGAAATAGAACCTCTGACAACCGAGTTGATGGAACTATCAAGGGTGAGACTTGGAAGATGAATAAAGTAATTTTCGGTCGGAAAACGATTAGATTTTCAGTAATACGCAGTACCCGACGCAAGAAGACGATTGCCCTTTCCATAGAACCTGACGGAAAAGTATTGGTCAGGGTACCAGTTAACACATCCTATTCGAGACTGACTCATGTAGTTAAATCAAAAGCAGAATGGATCATTACAAAACTGGGGTCTCTAAATGATGTTTCGCAACAAGTAAAAAAAGAATTTGTAAGTGGCGAATCATTTTATTACCTCGGGCGTCACATGAGACTCAAGATACTGAAAGACAGGGATATAAAGAAAACTGTTGTGCGGATGTATAGGGGCCGTCTTGAGGTCATAATGAATACGGCAGGTAAAAACGGGAAAGTTCCTGAAGAGATCAGGGATGCAATAACCAAATGGTATAAGATCCAGGCAGCAAGACGCATTCGCAAACGTGTTGAAATTTACGCTGACAAAATGGGATTAACTGTTCCCTCTGTCCTTATAAGGGACCAGAAGAAAATATGGGGTAGCTGCAGCACAAAAGGGGTTTTAAGGTTTAACTGGAGAATTATAATGGCACCCATGAGCCTTGTTGACTATGTGGTAGTCCATGAGCTTTGCCATCTCAAATACAGGAACCACTCGAAATCGTTCTGGAAATACCTTGGCATGATAATGCCTGACTATGAAAAACGCAGGGAGGTGCTAAGACAAAAGGGGAAATCATATCAATTTTAGGCAGTATTTCCAGGCAGCGCCTTGGCTTTCGACCACCCTCGGTAAGCATCAACACTGAATGAAACTGTCGCATGTCATCCATCACAAATACGGAAGCAAAAGATTAAAGGTAATGCAGGATACACCTTCTACATGAAAGGCAACAAAAATGTATACAGGCACATAAATGTAACATTAAGAAAGTCAGGGTTTTATGATTTTTGTTGTAATATCGGATAGTTCATAGACTGGCATTACATTTGCTTTAGTGCTTTAGAGGATGCTGGCTGAATGCCCCGACCTTTGGTCGGGGAGCTTCACTCTTTACCAAACAACCCCGTAAAGCCCTGAAGGCTTTCGCAGAAAGAGAGGCATAAATGATGACGCGCTTAAAGATACGCAAGAACAAGGATATTATGAAAGAGCACCCGTGTTTCTCAAAAGAGGCACATCACAGGTTCGGCAGGATCCATCTCCCGGTGGCCCCTGCATGCAATATACAGTGCAGGTACTGCATACGGAAATACGACTGTGCCAATGAATCAAGGCCGGGGGTCTCAAGCCGGGTGTTTACACCCCGGGAGGCGCTGGAAAGGGTGAGATTACTGCTGGAGAGGGATGAGCACGTAAGTGTTATAGGGATCGCAGGCCCCGGAGAGCCGCTGGCAAATGACGCCACTTTTGAGGTCTTGGAATCAATTCACAGGGAATTCCCTGATTTGATCCTCTGTGTATCGACAAATGGCCTTTACCTCACTGACAGGCTTGAAGACCTTCTGAAGGCAGGGGTAAAGAGCCTGACAATTACGATAAACGCCGTGGTACCCGAGACTGCTGAGAAGGTATATTCATGGGTCTCATACAGGGGGAGGAGTTATACCGGCAGGTCAGCGGCGGAGACTCTCTTGAGCAACCAGAGGAGGGGACTCGGAGACGCAATCAGTGCAGGGCTTATTGTAAAGATTAACAGCGTCCTGATTCCGGGCATTAATGACAAGGAGATTCCCTTCATAGCATGGCTTGCCGGCAGAAAAGGGGCTGACCTCATGAATATAATTCCACTGATTCCACAGGCTGAATTTAAGGACCTGAAAAGACCAACCCGCGAGACGATAAACAGCCTGCGCGAAGAGTGCAAACAGTATATTCCTCAGATGACTCACTGCAGGCAATGCAGGGCCGATGCCTTTGGCATCCTCGGTGAGGACAAAGATATGGAACTCGAAGTGATAAATGCAATGATTGGTGAGGATTACTGTGAGATGGTTTTGTAAACGCATTCCGATATTCAGGCGGATTTTTTCTTTATCCATAATGCTGGTTTTTTGTCACCCTTTGCTTTCGGAGGTTCATACGCAGAGGCGACAGAGTCCCTGATAGAAGCAGGGGCTCCTGTTGATGTATTTGCCTCTGCCTCTATACGCTATATGGACGGACTGGAGGGCATGGGTTTGATAAAGGAAGACTCAAGACGTAATTTTGCAACCAACAGCATCACTCTGATTGTACCTCCACATTCGGGAATTCATATCGACTCCTTCCAGGACCTTTTAAAGAATGAGCTAAAAAGAATCGCCATCGGGAATCCCGGAACGGTTCCGGCAGGGAGATACGCAGAAGAGATATTGAAACACTTTAAACTCTGGGATAAGCTCAAGGATAGGCTGGTCTTTGCTGAAAATGTGAGACAGGTATTGGACTATGTGGCCCGTGGAGAGGTGGATGCAGGCATGGTGTATGCCTCTGATGTGAGGATCAGGCCCGCAGAGGTGAAGGTTGTGGTAACTGCACCGGATGAGAGCCACAAACCGGTGGTTTATCCGATGGCAGTAGTTAAGGGTACAAAAAATGAAGTGCCGGCAAGGGAATTTATTGCCCTGGTCATATCTGATTATGGTAAGGATATACTGAAGAAGTATGGATTTGAGCCATTTCTTCGCAGGAATAAAAGATGAACAATTCTGTTTTGTTTTCTTTGAAACTTTCCTTTCAGGTGGCATCAGTGGCAACCCTGCTGGTGATGCTTGTGGGAGGATTAATTGCCTATCTTCTTGCGAGAAAGGACTTTAAGGGCAGGACCCTCCTGGACATCCTGATTACCCTTCCCCTGGTATTGCCCCCCACTGTTACGGGTTACTATCTCATCATCCTTTTCGGAAGAAACGGCTTCGTTGGAAGCTTTGTTTATGCTTGGACAGGATGGAGCATTATGTTTACGTGGTATGCAGCAGTCCTTGCATCCTTTGTGGTGGCTCTGCCCCTGATGATAAAAACCACCAGAGCAGCCATCGAGTCTGTTGATGAAAACCTGATAGATGCCTCATACTCCCTGGGGCATTCAGAACTGGAGACAGCCGTTAAGGTTATTCTGCCGTTGTCTAAGAAAGGCATACTCGCCGGGGTTGTCCTGTCTTTTGCAAGGGCGCTTGGGGAGTTTGGCGCCACGCTGATGATAGCAGGCAATATTCCGGGAAGGACAGACACCATGCCCATTGCCATATATTCGCTGGCCAACAGCGGTGAATGGTCAAGGGCTAACTTTATGGTTTTGTTTCTTACACTGATCTCAGGATTCTTCCTTTATATAACAAACAGATATGGTATGAGGACGGTCTAATGGGGTTGTCGGTTAAATTGTTAAAAAAGGTAAATGGATTTACCCTTGATGTGGAATGGAAAATAGGAAACGACCTTGCCGTGCTCTTTGGGTTTTCAGGTGCAGGCAAGTCTATGACCCTGCAACTGATTGCAGGTCTGATGAAGCCAGATGATGGAGTAATAAAACTGAATAAGAATGTACTTTTGGACAGTTCTTTAAAAATAAACCTTCCACCCCAGGAGCGTCCTTTTGGTTATGTATTTCAGGATCTCGCCCTGTTTCCACACATGACGGTGAAGGCTAACATTCTTTACGGAGCCAAGGGGCTCGATAGGGTTGAGAGGCAAGCGAGGGTTAAGGGGATGATCGAGATTTTTCGCATCGAGGGGCTTGAAAACAG
>BDTA01000049.1 GCA_002897935.1 bacterium BMS3Abin08 | reverse complement strand
ATGGCAAAGGCGTGGTCGGACAGCCGGGGTATGTATATCATCCGTTTTCCGTTTGATCCCGATCGCACAAAGGCGTCAAACCTCCTGGGGATATACCTAACCCTTTCCTCCCGGTAACCGGCGATATTCTGAGCGCTGATACTGTCAAGAAAGGCCTCACATCGTGTTATTGCACCGACATCCGCACTATGCTCGTCTATCTCGATATGGAGATAGGGTCTTCCCGAGAGTTCTTCCTCAAAGTATTTCTGTATGAAAGAATCAGGACCGCATGAAAAGTTCCCGATAAAGATCGGATATAAGAACCTGTTTTCCCTGATATACCGGGCTGCCTGGAGTATCCTCTGCCCGGACCTCCAGTACATCTCGGGCCAGTCCTGATAAATCTCCCTCTCAGGGAGGAAGTCCATCGGTATGGCCATCATATCAAGGGTGGCAAGCTTTGAGGGAATCTCAAGATTCATACCCATATCAAAGGCATTATAGGTGCGTCCCACTATCACAACGGTATCCCTGTCTATCCCCTGAAGCACCTCCTGCCCTTTTTGCCTGATCCTCCGGAAGAACTCATTCTGGGCATCCCCGGCCTTTTTCATAGCCTTTCTAAGCTCGGAGGAACCGACACCTAATCTTCCAAGGCACCTCTTCAGTTCACGATAAACCGCATTGTCCCCATCCTTGAGACTGACAACAGGGCAGAGCAGATCAACCTCCTTGAAGGCAACCCTGATCTGATAGGGAAAACTCTGGGTCAAGGGACATGCATGTCCCTTTTCATAAGGACCGTTCTCGGGAGACATATTCACAAAGCTCGGTATAAAGAGCCTTTTTATACCTTCCTCAAGGAGGAACCTCACATGACCATGGGCGACCTTCACAGGAAAGCAAGTCTCGGCAAGTACGGTTTCAACGCCGAGGTTAACAACCCCCCTGTTAGTCTCGGGGGACAGCACTACATCAAACCCGAGCTCCCATAACAGGGTGCTCCAGTAGGGAAGATAATCATGAAAATAGAATATATAGGGGACCCCTATCCTGCCCCTCGACCGGCCTTTCCTCTGCCGTGGAGAACTATTCAGATACTCATTATGAGACTGCAGGAGGATCTCCCGCCTGAAGGAAAACAGGTCCGGCAGGTCTGACCTCCTCTTCCTCCTGATATCGTACTTTTCACACCTCCCGCCATAAAACAGATGCCCCTTTTCACCCTCGATCCTGATCCTGTTTATCTCGCACATGTTTTCACATCCCTTGCATTCAAAGGAACTCTGCTGATAGGGCCTGTCTGCAAGGGCAAACCCCTTAAAGAGTGATTTCTCCAGTCCTTTTTCCCTGACATAATCCCTTGCAATCATGGCCATCCCGATTGCACCGGTCACGTCATGGTTCGGCGGCACGATAATCTCCTTACCAAGGAACTTCTCAAAGGCCGCAACAACCGACTTGTTGAAGGCGGTGCCTCCCTGGAAGAATATCTTATCTCCTATCTTCCTCCCGGCAACGACCCGGTTTATGTAATTCTCAACAATAGAGTATGCAAGGCCCGCAAGGAGGTCATTCTTTCTTACCCCCCGCTGGAGGTTAGCCATCAACGAGTTCTCCATGAACACGGTACACCGTTCCCCAAGCCTGCAGGGACTTTCAGAGGAGAAGGCACACTCTGCAAACTCTCCCTTTATTGAGATATCGAGTTTTTCAGCCTGCTCCTCAAGAAAAGAACCCGTTCCAGCAGCACATGCCTTGTTCATCTCGAAATCTACTATTACACCGTCTCTGAGGGAGATATACTTGGAGTCCTGGCCACCGATCTCGAAGATTGTATCCACCAGCGGATCAATAAAGGCAGAGGCGGTTGCCTGGGCCGTGATCTCATTCTTGACAATATCAGCCCCCACGAAATCAGCAATCATGTATCTTCCCGAACCAGTGGTGCCGGCTCCACATATCAGGACATTATCCGGCAACTCGGATGAGATCTCCCTGAGGCCTTGCCTGACGGCCTCTATCGGTCTGCCTGCCGTCATCAGGTATCTCTTTGAAATCAAACCACCGTCTTCACCGATCACCGCAAGGTTGGTGCTGATGGATCCGATATCAATGCCGATATATGCCCTTACCGGTTCCGGGGAGCCGGCAATTGAGGCACGGTTCTTATCTGAGAACTCACTATCGGATACCGCATCCGGGTGTCTTTCCCTGAACCCGTCGTTCTTGACTACAAGAGGGCCCTGACCCAGCACGGAATACCCCCACTCTGAAAGGACATCCTCGATGGTTTTAATCTCAAGGGGAACACCCAGGCCTTCCTCCATCGCCTTCAGCGCGGCTCCAATAGCGCCCATCAGGGCCGTATATTCCGGGACTACCAGCCTGTCGAGCCCAAAGACCTCCCTGAAGGCTCGTACCATACCCTGATTGAGGGCAACCCCACCCTGAAAGGATATCTCCGGAACCAGCACCCTTCCCCTGACAATGGCCCCCCTGAAGTTTCTTGCAACGGCAAAACAGAGCCCTGCAACGATGTCCTCGAGGGGCGTGGCTATCTGCTGAAGATGGATCATGTCCGATTTTGCAAAGACGCTGCACCTGCCTGCAACCCTTGGAGGTTTCTCAGACTTCATGGCCATCTCTGCAAACTCCTCAACACTCAACCTCAACCTCTCAGCCTGCTGGTCAAGAAACGATCCCGTCCCTGCGGCACAGACAGAGTTCAATGAAAAATCCCTGACCGATTCACCATCGGTAATAATCAGCTTGGAATCCTCCCCGCCCATCTCAAAAATCGTGTTAACTTCCGGATTAAACCGTTTCGTGGCGATAACATGAGCAATGAGTTCATTAACGACGGGGGCACCGACAGACTCGGCAATTGCCCTCCCTGTTGAACCCGTGAAGGCCACACTCCCTTCTCCATATCTGTTAACAAACTCCCTCAGCAGCTCCAGCAGGGTGTTTAAGGGATGCCCCCTGTGTCTTCTGTATTGTGCATGAATGACTTCTCCACCTTCACCAAGCATGGCGATCTTGATACTGACTGACCCGCCGTCTATGCCAAAAATCCTTGACACAGATTCACCTCCACGTTGTATTTTTGAACAATCCTATTTTTATCACCACCATGAGACATTTTATCACCATCACGAGACAACATCAAGCACCCTGAACACCCTGACAGACGGTAAACAGAGATTGAAACAACAACGGATAAATACAGCAGGACAAGCGTAGCGGTTTGAAGTGTTTTGAGGCCTCGCCTCCGTGGAACGGCACATATGGTTGCTTGCCGGAATAATAAACCACATTATAAAATTATACACGAAAAACTCAGAGGAAAAAAGGGATTTGTTATTTTATCATGATTTTATTTCAAGGCAACACGGGGGTTAAAAAACCGATAGTTCTGCACTTTAAAAAGTTACAACCGTATCTTTCGCGTAGGGTGATGTGACGACTGGAGGCGGCGGCCGGATTCGAACCGGCGCATAAAGGTTTTGCAGACCTCTCCCTTAGCCACTTGGGTACGCCGCCGAAGGTGAACTCGAAATCATAAATCGAAAGACTGGAGACTATCCGGTTTGTTCCCTTTCCTGACTCCTGACTTTGAATCAATGGAGCGGGCGACGAGATTCGAACTCGCGACCCCAACCTTGGCAAGGTTGTGCTCTACCAGCTGAGCTACGCCCGCATAGATGAGTAACTTACAAAAATACTCTTAGTTCTTCCTGCGTTCCGGCTCAAGGGAGCCAATGACTCTTACAGCTCCCTCAGTCTGTCTTCTGTACTCCTCAAGGTCGCGTATTTTCTCTTCAAGCTCCTTCACTCGTCCCTTAAGAACATGCTCGATTTCTTTTAAATCCCTGTTCACGCTAACCCTGAAGGCATCAAACTCTTTTTTCAACTCAAAATATTTCCTTTTATAATAATATCCTTCACTCTTTCGCTTTAACTGTTTTATAACATTGGGCAACATTTTCATGACTTTAAAAGTATCATATTAACCCATAACCTGTCAATACAGCCCGGTGCTCCTGCCTCTGCATGCGGATTGACAGAAAAGCACTACTTCGTTTATCCTCACCTTATGGAAGAGTCAATCCGGTTACAGGCAGGGAAGTGAGGTTCCTCAGACGACTCTACAATTGGGTTCTTCACTGGGCTGACACCCCCTATGGAGTCCCGGCCCTCTTTATGCTGTCTTTCGCTGAGGCATCCTTTTTCCCCGTCCCCCCCGATGTCCTCCTGATTGTTCTGGCCCTTTCCCGCAACAAACGTGCATTTTATTTTTCATTCATCTGCACCGTTGGTTCGGTTTTGGGTGGTATCTTAGGCTTCTTCATCGGCATGAACTTCTGGGCGTTCGGCAAGGAGGTCCTTTTTCATTACATAAGCGTTGAAACCTTCAACCAGGTACGCCGATACTTTCTGGAGTATGAGGCATGGGCGATCACCGTGGCCGGGTTTACCCCCATCCCGTACAAGGTCTTCACAATCTCGGCAGGCTTCTTCAGGGTGGACTTCATGGTCTTTGTCATAGCCTCGGCCCTGAGCAGGGGTGCAAGGTTCTTTCTTATCGGCGGCCTGATCTATCTATTTGGAGAACACATAAGAAATTTTATCGACAGGTACTTCAACCTCCTGACATACCTTTTTCTCATCCTCCTGATTGGTGGCTTCTTCCTCCTGAAACATCTCCTCTGATCTTAGTGAACCCGCAAACCTCGTGCCGGGCTCTCCATCTGGCGGCAATGACCATGTTTGCGTTAAAATACACTTAAACCTGACCGGGGGTAATATGAAGATCGGGATAATCTCTGATACACATGACAATATCGACAGGATTAAACAGGCCATATCCATTTTCAATGAAGAGGGTGTCTCGCTTGTAATTCATGCAGGTGATTACATTTCACCTTTTTCACTCATACCCTTCGAGGATCTGAAAGCGGAATTTATCGGTATCTACGGCAACAACGACGGAGACAAGGTCCTGCTTAACACCTGTTCGATGGGCCGAATTCACCCCCAGCCTCATAAATTCTCCTATTCAGGGAAGAAGATCGTGGTAATGCATGAGCACTTTCTGGTCGAAGACCTTGCCGCAAGCGGGAATTTCGACCTGATTGTATACGGCCATACCCACAAGGAAAGGGTTGAGAAAAAAAACGGGGCACTTATTATAAACCCGGGTGAGGCAGGGCACTGGCTCTACGGTAAGGCAACAATCGGGACCGTTGACCTTGTTACGATGGAGGGGGAAATAATAGTCCTCGACTGATCCGGTAAACCCCGCACCTACGAGGTGAAGGATTCCCCTTTCTTTTTAAAAAGCACCGCCTTGCTGCGGAAGATCCGGGGCCTCGCAATTATTTTAAAGCCCTCTTCAACAGCAATATCGACCGACCGCTCGAACTTCTTTGACGGGACATGTCCCTTGGGTTCTGCAAACAGCAGTTCCCCGTTGTCCTTTAGCGTCCTGTATACCTCGGAGAAAAAGGCCGAAACATCTGTGACCTCGTGCACTACGGCAAAGGCGAGGGCAAAGTCGATTTCTCCGGAAAGGTCATCAATGCCTAAAGAAGTGTTATTGCATGTCCTTGGCTCTATAATATTCAGCAAACCTGCCTTTTGCGCTCTCCTCTTCAATGACTCCGTCATCCTTCCCTGAACATCAACACTTACAACCTTACCTCCCGGACCAACCATTCGCGCAAGGGGCAGACTGAAAAAACCCATTGCCGCCCCTAAATCCAGGACCCTCATACCCTCCTTAACATACGGACGGAGAATCTTCTCCGGATTGTGAACGAGATTCCTTAACGGGCACAGCAGGAGGTAGCCGGCCCAGAAAGGGCATACATCGCCCTTTTTATCTTTTCCTCTCTTCTTAATCATCGTCGGGTTAAACGCCGTGTCCAGACAAACAGGCCCTGAAAAAACCTGCCTTGCAGGCACAGGTTTTTTGACCCCTTGGCTTATATAATACCTGAATACAGTGATAAACGGTTGTCGGAGACGACATGACCGAGGTTTTTTATCGCCGGATCCGTGTAATACCTGAATCCGGCACTGCTTTTCGACGGATCCAGCTTATATATTAACACCGTCTATCCTCCTTAGCCCGGCCTTCACTGCAAGGTCAACGGCCCTCCTGTACTCCTGTTCCGTTATCCTTCTGTCGAGGGGCGGATGGTCAAAGGCCATGTGGCAGGGGTGGTACTGGTCCATTATGTTGATATAGGTCTCCGGCGAGATCTCCTCTGCAATAAACCGGACAACCCCTTCTGTCCCCGCTACGTCTCCGGGCATAACGAGATGTCTCACAAGAAGTCCCCTTTCGGCAATACCGTAATCATTAATCAGAAGGTCTCCCACCTGCCGGTGCATCTCCCTGATGGCATCACGGGCAACGCGTGGATAATCCTCCGCACAGGAGTACTTCTTTGCCGTCTCGGGATCGGAATACTTAAAATCGGGCATGTAGATATCGATCAGGCCGTCGAGTATCCTCAGGGTCTCAACCGACTCGTATCCACCGCAGTTATATACAATGGGTATCTCGAGCCCTTTCCGCCGGGCGGTCCTCAACGCCCTCATGATCATCGGTATCTGGTGTGTAGGTGTAACGAGGTTGATGTTATGACATCCACTCCCCTGAAGTCCAACCATCACATCTGACAGTGTATCATTATCCACCTCCCTGCCCTCTCCCAGATGGCTGATCGTGTAGTTCTGGCAGAACAGGCAACCCAGGTTACAGTTGGTGAAAAAGATCGTCCCTGACCCACCGGAACCAACGAGGGGGCTTTCCTCCCCGTAGTGCGGTCCCCAGCTTGAGAGCACAGGCCTGTCACCTGTCTTGCAAAACCCCATCTCTCCCTTTGTCCTGTTAACACCGCAAACCCTCGGACAGAGGGAGCAGTCCCGAAGCATCTCCTCCAGTTGCTCTATCTTTTTATCAATCAGACCGGGATGGGTATCGAGGTAGACGGAACGATTCACCTGACGAGGTTCTCTGCTATGGTCCTTGCATTCCAGGCTATGCGTTTAATGGAGTCGAGAATCAAGATGTATATGCCCGATACCTTGGGAAGACACAAACCCTCTATGAGTCTCTCCTCGTGGAGGGTGGCAAACTCGGTTGCTGCCCTCTCAATCTCCTTCTCCGACTCTATCAGGTAGTTTGCCGTGTATGTGTTCCTTGCAAGGAGGAAATCACTGAGGGTATTGAGGATCTCCTTTGTCCTGTTGAAGAGAAAATTGACTTCAGAGATTGCCTTGTCGCTAAAAAGGAGGTCCTCCTTTATCTTGGTTCTCACCGCCCTTGAAATAATCCCGAAATTGAAGGCAATCCTCCCGAGGTTTGTAGGCACGGTGCAGTACCTGCGGGCCTTCTCATCCTTTCCGCATGCGGCAAGCAGTTCAGTAGTAAGGCGCTCCTCGTTATCAATTACCCTCTTTGTAACCGTATCAGCTTCATCAAGAAAAGAAGGTTTGTTATAAATAAATGCATTATAGATTTGAGACTGGCACTCCTCGAGTTCCTTGCTTATTGAGTAAATAGCTGCTACGAAATCCCCTGTCTTTACATCACCCATGATACCCTCCCGGTTATGTCTTCCGTTCTTAAAATCATTATATCACAGAATGAATTTATTTCAGCATCTTCACCTGTTCACCAGCCTTACCATTATCTTCAGGACCCTCCGGCATGCACTTCCCACCCTGTATCTGTCGTCCGTCCTGTAGCCGACAACCCATATTATGTCATCGCCCGAGAGGAGAAGGGGAACGGTATCCCGCTCATCCCTCGGCACCTTCCCGTCAACGAAGAAGTCCTGTATCTTCTTCCTCTTGCCAAAGCCGTATGGATAAAAGGCATCCCCGGGCCTGCGCGCCCTCACCTTGAGGGGAAACACCAACGTATCGGGATCAAAAACCGCCTCGTTCCTGCCGTCACCAAATGAACCGGCCTCTTTCGTCTCCATCATACTTGCAATCAGCACAATCCCCGCCTCTTTCAAAACCGTCTCCCCGGGTATGTTGAGTGTATACTCAGGCAGCCTGCCCGGCCGTACGGATGTAACCGTAAGGGTCGAGTATCCCTTGATCGCCCTTACACCACGGGGCAGATAAACCCTCGAACCGGCTGAGCCGGCCCTGATCAGGCCCATAATCGCCTCCACGTGTTCAAGCCCTATGCCCCTGAGACCTCTTGTTTCCTCAACGATCCTAAGCAATACCCGTCTCAGAATCACCTTCTCCATGTTCTCAAGGGGTGAGAGGAACAGCTCAACAGTATCCCCGGTCTTCTTGGTAATCAACCTCATAAGCGCTTTTGTTACCTTTATCTCCATATACCCATCCTCCTCACGAAGGATATCGGCAGTCCTGCCGAGGACCTCGACAATGCGGGGGTTGTATCTCTTTAAAGCAGGCAGAAGCTCCCTCCTGATCCTGTTTCTCAGGTACTTATCCTGGAGATTTGAAGAGTCGTGAACAAACCTGATGTCCCGCTCCCTGAGATAACCTTCTATCTCCTCCCTCCTCAATCCTATCATCGGCCTGATAACACTCTCCCTCACAGGCGGTATACCGGAGAGGCCCCTCGGTCCCGAACCTCTAAGGAGTCTCATGATCACGGTCTCCGCCTGGTCATCGGCATGGTGGCCCGTGGCGACCCTGTCCGCATCAAGCCTCCGGGCCTCCTCATAAAAGGCCCTGTACCGGAGAAGCCTTGCGGCCTCCTGAATACCGAGCCTTTCATCTTCGGCGAAGCCCCTGACATCAACCCTGAGCACATTAAGGGGGATACCCAGGGTAGTGGTCAACTCCCTGCACAGCACTATTTCCGATGGGACCTCTCCGGGCCTTAACCCGTGATCAACATAGAGGGCGGACAGGGTGATTCTCAGTTCGTCCCTGAGTTCGTTAAGGAGGAGTAAAAGACAGACGGAATCGGGTCCTCCTGATAGTGCAACCAGGACCCCTTCTCCTCCACGGAGCATGGAGTACCTCCTGATGGTATCCCTAACCCTGTCAAGTATCCGCATAATCCCTAAAACCTGAAATACTCATCTACCGCCCTGCCCCTTTTATCAAACCTGACACTGGCAACAAAGTGCTCACCGGGTATGAAAGAGTATGAGAGTTCCCGCCAGGTGACAACGCTCCCTTCCTCCGTGTGCGTTATCTCCGGCATTGGGAACCTGGCAAAATAGAGAAAGTTCTTCACGACCCTGAGCCCCTTGGACTCCTTCACCTCGGGATCCTTCTCTGAATACAGGTACTCCTGCTTTATGCACACGGTTTCCGTCAGGAGGTCTACAACCCCCACCTTGTAATGCTTGCCCGAACTTGTAACAAACCACCACCGCGTGAAGTCATTCGGGAGGGGGATTAATGTATAGTGATACTCGTCAAGCCTCTCCCTGAGAAAATCCTCCGTGATGCCCCTGAGGAGATACTTGGAAGTCGCATACAGGATCATCAGGAGAAGGAATACAGTGGTAATGGTACGTCTGTTTGTCCCCTTTTTTAACGTCATAAAGAGGATTAAAAGGAGGGCACCGATTATATACGGATCTATGATGAAAGTCAGGTTCAACGAGTACTTTGACCAGTCAAGGGGGGAAAAAATCCTTGTGGGGTACTGGTTTGTAAGGTCCATGGCCAGGTGCGCTCCATAGCCGAGGAAAGAGATAAATGAATAGAACAGGAACCCCCTCCCGGTCAGCCACCTTGCCGCAAGCCCTATTACCAGGGGGGCAATAAAAAGAAACAGTATCCCGTGTGTTATTCCCCTGTGGTACCTCAGGAATACATCGAGTCCCCAGATACGTGTTATGTAGTCTAAATCAGGGGCAAGTGATGCCGCAATGAGAACAATCACAGTTGCCCTTTCCCGCTTGAAAAGATTCGACAGGGCATAGCCGGCCAGCCCGTGTGTTACAGGGTCCATGCTAATTAGTTTAATTCAGGATGGTATAAACTTGCAAACTTGTTTTTTGAGACTATATAATTAGAGTCTGTGTATAAAGTCGAACAGTTGTCGTTTTCCCGTCATTCCGGCTTGTCCGGAATCGTTCAAAGTGCATAGGGTAGAGCGCATAGCGGTCGTTTTTCTGTCATTCCGGCTTGTCCGGAATCGTTCTTTAAGAAGGATTCCGGACTCCCGAATGCGTTCGGGATTGCGGGAATGACAAATAACCGTTTATTTATACACAGACTCTATTTAGTGTCTGTGTATAAACTGCCATTTTTTATTTTTGTCATACCCGAAGTCTGTAGTCGGGATATCCGGAACTTATTGAAAAGACTGGATTCCGGCTTAAGGACTGCCGGAATGACAGATAGAGAGACTGAGTTTATACACAGACACTATTTAAGGATTCGATTATTCGGAATGAAATCCGGATCCGGATGATAAACGGTCAAACACAATCATGAAGAACGACCGTTGGATCCGTCTTGATGTTTTCCATCAGGGAGGCCATATTGGAACTTTTCAGACTTGGTATTTCAGATGCGCTGGATCTCCTTCGGAGAGGTGAAATCACACCGGGGGATCTGCTGAATGCATTATTTAAAAGGATCGACGCCGTAGACAAGGATGTCCGGGCCTTTATCACCCTTACCAGGGACGAGGCATATGACCGCCTCGGGGCATTGGACACGCCCCACGGTAAGGGAACATGGGAACCTGTTGCGGGCATCCCCCTTGCCGTCAAGGACAATATGTGCACCAAGGGGATAAGGACCACCTGTTCCTCAAGGATACTCGAAAACTTCATCCCGCCCTACGAAAGCACAGCCACCGGCAAGCTGCTTCAGAGCGGCTACATCCTTCTCGGGAAGACAAATCTCGATGAATTCGCCATGGGCTCCTCCACTGAAAATTCCGGTTTCTTTGTAACCCGCAATCCCTGGGACCTTGACCGGGTACCGGGTGGTTCAAGCGGTGGATCAGCAACGGCAGTTGCTGCGGATGAGTGCCTTGCAGCGCTGGGCTCAGACACGGGGGGATCAATACGCCAGCCCGCAGCATTCTGCGGTGTTGTGGGCCTGAAACCCACATATGGAAGGGTTTCACGTTACGGACTCGTTGCCTTTGCTTCATCCCTCGACCAGATAGGACCCCTTACAAAGACCGTCTCGGATGCTGCGGTCGTTCTGAATATTATATCAGGACATGACGGAAAGGACAGCACATCTGCAGAGATTCCCGTTCCTGATTTCAGGGAATCACTCACCCGGGATGTAAAGGGTCTGAAGATCGGGGTCCCCGACGAATACTTCATTGAGGGTCTCGATCCGGAGGTTGAAAAGGCTGTTCGTGATGCCATCGGGGAGCTGGAAAGGCTCGGTGCCGAAATCAGAAACGTCTCCCTTCCACACACCGGATATGCAGTGGCAACCTACTACATTCTTGCCACATCAGAGGCAAGTTCCAACCTTGCAAGGTATGACGGGGTAAAATACGGTTTCAGGTCCGACGCCGAAGACCTGATGGACATGTACCGCGAGACCAGGGCACGGGGATTCGGTTCGGAGGTTAAGCGGCGTATCATGCTTGGGACCTATGCCCTGTCGTCGGGGTATTACGATGCCTATTACAGAAAGGCGCAGCAGGTCAGAACACTCATTGTCAGGGACTTTGAAGAGGCATTCAAACTGGTTGATCTCATTGCTACACCAACCACTCCCACACCTGCCTTCAGGATCGGGGAGAAAACCTCGGATCCCCTCCAGATGTATCTGAACGACATATTCACAATCTCTGTAAACCTCGCCGGAGTTCCGGCAATATCCGTCCCCTGCGGCTTTAACAGTGACGGACTGCCTATAGGGCTGCAGTTGATAGGAAGGCACTTTGATGAGGTTACGACCCTCCGGGCCGCACATGCCTATGAGAGCGAAACAGACTGGCACAAAAGGAGACCAGAGCTATGAGTACAGGGGTAACGGACACAGGCACGGGACATGGTCTTGAGGTGGTAATCGGCATCGAGATCCATGCACAACTCCTTACGGCAACCAAGATATTCTGCGGTTGCTCAACCGCCTTTGGCCGGGACCCGAACACACAGACATGCCCTGTCTGTATCGGGATGCCGGGCGTGCTTCCTGTACTGAACAGGCGGGCGGTAGAGTTTGCAATAAAGACGGGGCTTGCAATGAACTGCAGCATCTCCCCCTACAGCAGGTTTGCAAGAAAGAACTATTTCTATCCTGACCTGCCCAAGGGATACCAGATCAGCCAGTATGAACTGCCCATCTGTGAACACGGTCATGTCGACATCACCGCTGATGGAGTACGGAGGAGGATCGGGATAACCAGGGTTCATTTGGAAGAGGATGCAGGAAAGAATATTCACCGGAAAGACGGGAGTTATGTTGATCTGAACCGCGCCGGTGTCCCCCTCCTTGAGATAGTTACCGAACCTGACATAAGGACGCCGAAAGAGGCTGCAATCTTCATGAGAAAACTACGGACGATTCTCCGTTATCTCTCTATATGCGACGGAAACATGGAGCAGGGCTCCATGAGATGTGATGCAAATGTCTCAATGAGGCCTGTTGGCTCAACCGGGCTTGGCACAAAGACCGAGATAAAGAATATCAACTCCTTCAGGTTCGTTGAAAAGGCCCTCGAATACGAGATAAAGCGGCAGACAAGGATAATAAGTGAAGGCGGCTCAATTCTCCAGGAAACAAGACTGTGGAATCCGGACACCGGTACCACACACTCCATGCGGGTAAAGGAAGAGGCACATGATTATCGATACTTCCCCGAGCCGGACCTCGTCCCCGTTGTTGTTGAAAAAAGCTTGATAGAGGATACCGTAAAAACGCTTCCCGAGCTGCCCGATGAAAAGAAGTCACGTTACATCGAGGAATTTGGCCTTCCCGAATATGATGCCGAGGTGCTTACCGAGGAAAGGTCCATTGCAGAGTGGTTTGAACGTGCCGTAGGACTTGGCGGCAAACCCAAAACCGTAAGCAACTGGATGATGACGGAACTCCTGTGCCTGATGAATGAAAAGGGGCAGGAGATCGACGGGATAAAGATAACCCCGGAGATGCTCATAAAGATGCTTTCCCTGATTGACGACGGAACGATCAGCGGAAAAATCGCAAAGACCGTCTTTACGGAAATGTTCAACTCCGGCAAGGATCCGGAAACCATCGTCGGTGAAAAGGGGCTCACACAGATAACCGACACTTCGGAACTCGAGCGAGAGGTGGAGGAAATCCTCGAGGCATACCCGAGAGAGGTCGAACGTTTCAGAAATGGTGAAACAAGACTTCAGGGATTTTTCGTCGGGCAGGTTATGAAGGCAACCAGGGGCAAGGCAAACCCAAAGATGGTCAACGATATTCTCAGAAAAAAACTGTCCTGAACCCGCAGGGTGAGTTTCAGTGATGCAGCTAAATGAGGCCTGGAACTGTTGAAAAATATCGCCTTAAGCGATAGTCCGTGCTGCTTACCGCCGGGCACCGGTTAATCTTAAAATCAAAATCCGTTCAGTATCTTCTTTATATCGACATTGTCCCTCACGACCCTCACCGCCTGCTCGATTTTACCCTTTTCCCTTATCCTGAACTTACCCATAACCCTCTCTATCCTGTCGATAATGGTAAACGTATCATCCTTAACCGATATGACCGGTATGCCCTTGAGTTTCGCCTTACCGATGATTATGTCATTTGGCAGGAGACCTCCTGTGAGGATCACACACTTAGTTGATGTCTCAAGGGCTGCAATCTGGATATCCGAACGATGGGCACCGGTGATAACCGCCTTGTTGGGGGTCTTTCTGAAGTAGCGAAGGGCATTGGTTACATCCATAGCTCCTATGGAGAAGTTCTCCACGAGTTCATTCACATGGTCTTCCGCACAGAGGACCCTGCCGCCGAGGATCTCAACGAGTTTTTTTACTGTTACGGCACCCAGCACCCTGTCGTAGGGTATTGTCCCAAGGACCTCTATACCATGACGTTTGAGATACGGGCTTACACGCCTCTTTACAAAGTCCATCTCCTCAACCCTAACCCTGTTAAATACCACCCCGAGGAAACTCTCGCCCATTATCTGCCTGGCGGCAAAGATACCGTCTATAGTTTCTTCCTGTCTCCATGACTCGACGAGTAATGCCTTCGCCCCTGTGGCCTCTGTTATATTTAAGCCGTTTATCCCGTAGACCGAGCCCTCAAATATATTGGTAGTACCGGCAATCAACAGGATGTCCACCCCGGTTATCGACTTAATTGCCTTGATGATCCTCTTGTCCACCCCCCTGATCCGGCCGGAAAGCGTCCTGTTCAGGGCATCAAGGGAAGCCACAAAGGGGGACAGGACCTCGGGCGGTTCTTCAAGGGAAAGGAGATCCTTGAAAAAGAGGGCATCAGCATCAACAGTCTTACCCCTGTATTGAACAGGCTCCCTTCCTATGGGCTTGATGTATCCCGCCTTCAGGCCGATCTCTTTAAGTACAAAGGAAATGCCAAGGCAGAAGAGGGATTTGCCTGAAAAACGCTCCATTGAGCCGATATACAGTCTCTTCATCTCAACCTCCATTGATTCCTGAAATAGACTTCATTAATAACAAGGACGGGTCAGGGGTCTCAGGGCTGAAGGGTCTTGAAGGATCATTCATAGTACTCCCCACCCATATCCATTCAATCCTTATCCTCAGGGTGCTGGATTATAATCCTTGCATCAAGGGCAACCGCCCCTTCAGTCATCACCACAAGGGGGTTGATATCCAGCTCATTTATCTCCGGGAACTTCATAACAAGCCAGTTAAGCCTCAACAGGGCATCCACAATGGCCTCTATATCAACCGGCCTTTCACCCCTTGCGCCCTTCAAAAGGCTGTATGTCCTTATCTCATGAATCATCTCCCTCACATCCGTCTCGGTTACCGGAACGACCCTGAATGACACATCCTTCAGTATCTCCACGTAAATGCCGCCAAGCCCGAACATCAACATATGGCCAAAGGTACTGTCATGGGTGACACCGATGATGACCTCCCTGCCTCCCTCCGTCATCTCATAGATATTCACTCCCTGTATCAATGCCCCCGGCATCCGCCTCCTTACAGTGGAGGTTATATCGAGAAATGCCTGCTCCGCCTCATCAGGACTGTTTATGCCCAGTTTGACTCCGCCCACGTCGGTCTTATGCAGTATATCAGGTGATGAGATCTTCATGACCACCGGGAATCCTATGGCCCCGGCCTTCTTTGAAGCCTCAAGGCCGTCTCTGGCAAAGGCCCGCTCCGGGAACGGAAAGCCCGCCCTGCTCAGTACCTCCCTTGCCTCATCCTCTCCAAGGCTTAACCTCCCTCCCTTTACCGCACCCTCCAACACACTCCTTATCCCTTCTCTGTCAAGATCAAAAACCGCAACATGCTGTTCCTTCCTCTTTCTCCAGTTAGAGAAACGATAGAGGTTCTTGTAGGCATTTATTGCATCCTCGGGATAGGGGTAGTTCGACACCCCGGCAGACTTCAGTATCTCTATACCACCCTTTACGCTTGCAGCGCCCATAAAGATGGTAATGAGGGGCTTTTTGGTCCT
>BDTA01000048.1 GCA_002897935.1 bacterium BMS3Abin08 | reverse complement strand
TGTGGGGGTAACTCCACCGGGGGTTCGAATCCCCCCCTCTCCGCTCGACAACTCCTGTTAGTGTAGCGTCAACTCTCAATTGTCATTCCGGCTTGTCCGGAATCTAAGAGGAGTATGATTCCCGACGCAGCGGGAATGACAATTCAAACACCCCGGCATTACAAGGTTGACACGACATTGGTATACTTGAACAATACGGTCTGAGAAGTCCCCTCCCCGGGGGGATCCACTCAACCGTTGCAATGTCCCTGCATAAATATACCCGCCATATCCGGTCCCCACTCCCCAATCCTCCGGAACCCATGTTTTTTCTTGTCTAAACCCCTGAATACATGTTAAACTTTTATCCATGGGAGCCAGGATACTGGTTGTTGATGATGAACCCTTAGTGCTGAAATCCATTTCAAAGGCCCTTGAGAGAGTCGGTTATGAGGTAATTACCGCGGTTAACAGGCTGGAGTTTATGGATGCAATTGCCTCAGGCAAGGTCGATCTCGTTATGCTTGATCTTCACATGGATGATATCACAAAGGATGAGATAATGAGTGCCTCCGTCGGGCATTATCCTGATGTGCGGTTTCTGGTTATCAGCGGTTCCCGGGAAGTGGATGATATGGTTTTCATCCAGAAGCCCTTCAGGATCAGCGACTTGAGGGAAAAGGTGAAAGAAATTCTTGATGACAGGCCTTGAGTTCCTTGACAGACGGTTTTTTTATCTCATCAACCACTCCCTCTCAAACAGCAGTTTAGACCTCTTAATGCCCTTTGTGACAAGCAATGTCATTTATTTCATCTTACCCGTACTGCTCTACATCCTCTTCCGTGACAGAAGGGTCTTTATCCTTTCGGTGCTTTTATCATTCCTTGCCCTCCTGCTTGGTGACGGTAGCGCTCACGTTCTGAAGGACCTCATAGGGAGAGAACGCCCCTTTTCCGTCCTTGGTGATGCCATTACACTTGTGGGCAGGGGAGGGTCGGGCTCCATGCCCTCGGGGCATGCGACGAACGTATTCTCTGTTGCTACAGTCCTTTCGTATATGATATGGAGACGTCTCTGCGGACGTGAGAGGGTTTTTGTAGTTTTTTATTTGCTGCTCGTTGCCGTTGCAGTTTCCTTCTCGAGGGTCTATGTCGGCGTCCATTATCCATCGGATGTACTTGCGGGAGGTCTCCTCGGCGTGGTCACGGGGGTTGTTGTGATAGCAGCAGCTAAAGTTGTACCTTCTGCATATCGAAGATCCCCGGAAACGACGATACTGGTAACCGTACTGCTGTCGTTCACCCTCTTGAGGATCTTTTATGTCCTGACCGGTCCGATGGATCTGAGTCCGGATGAGGCTCAATACTGGGACTGGTCGCGACGGCTCGACCTCAGCTATTATTCCAAGGGACCGGGTATTGCCTATATAATAGCCCTTTCCACCTCCGTGTTTGGTGACACGGTCTTCGGGGTACGGTTTCCCGCCATCCTGTTCAGTCTTTTAAGCTCCGTAATATTGTACTGCCTTACCCGCGATATCGCCCGTTACCACGGTCTTGGAGAGAGGGAGTCCGACTATTCGGCCCTTACAGCGGGATTGCTTATACAGGTAATACCGCTGTTTTCCGCATACGGAATAGTAAACACCATTGACTCTCCCCTGATATTCCTCTGGTCCCTCTCACTTGCCCTGCTCTGGTATGCATATAGGGGATGGGAGACAGGGGGACAGAGGTTGTTGCTGTGGGCCGGTCTCGGGCTGTCGGTGGGGATAGGGTTTCTCGTTAAATACACAATGGTCTTTTTTGTCCTTTCAGCTTTTCTTTTCTTTATTTCACACAAGGGCAGGAGGGGGATATTAAAGAGGCCTGGACCCTGGCTTGCCGTTTTGATCAGCGTGCTGTGTACACTGCCGGTTATAATCTGGAATGCGGAGCACAACTGGGTTACATTCCTTCACACGGCGGGACAGGCTCACCTTTCCGCCGGGATCAGGATTACGCCCCTGAGATTTCTGGAGTTTCTTGCTTCTCAGTTGGGCGTTATTACACCTGTTGTTTTTGTTGCGATGATTTTATCTGTTTTTTCCCTGAAGAAACGGTGGAGAGATGGTGATTTTCTCCTCTGGTTAATGCTGCCGACCCTTGTTTTTTTTCTTATGAAGAGCCTCCAGGGGAAGGTCCAGGCAAACTGGGCGCTTCCTGCCTACATTTCAGGCATTGTCGCACTTGGGATTTATACAGTGCTCTCGTGGAGTATTATGGGAAAGGCCCGTAAGGCCCTCCTTGCATCCGGATTCATGCTTGCATTCGTGGTTACCATTGTTGCCCACTATCCCATGTCGATCGGCATACCCGTAAAGATGGACCCCTCATCACGCCTGAGGGGTTGGGAGGCCCTCGGCAGTGAGGTGAGCAGACTTGCCACCGGGATGGAGAAACCGTACTTTATCTTTTCAGACCGGTATCAGGTTACCTCAGAGCTTGCCTTTTATGTGAAGGGACACCCGGTGACGTACTGTGTGAACCGCGACAGGAGAATGAGCCAGTATGATATCTGGCCGGGCTTCTATGATTTCAGTGGGTATAATGCAATATTTGTGCGGACGGGTGATGATCCCATGCCTGCCGACATGAAGAGGTACTTTGAGAGGTACGAGAAAAGGACCCTTGTGGTGAGGGAGGGCGATCAGGTTCTCAGGAAGTACAGTATCTTCCTCTGCTACGGGTTTAAGGGGATGGAGGAGAGGATGCCCGTGAAGTTCTGAAGCTACCCCTTTCCCGTGTGTTCCCGCCTGTATCTTGAATTTACCCGGTTGAGGTTTTAGTGCTTCCCAAATAAAGAGGAAGATAGGTATTGCAGATCCAGATACCCTGCTGCAATCCTTCCCAGGGCATCCTTGCCCGGTCTCTCAACATAAGGGAAGTGCCCGAGGAGGGGAATATCAAGGACGGATTTGAGTTCTGAATAGTTGCTCTGCGTTGAGACGTCTTCAGGCAATGGGTCTGTATCGTTCAGTATTACGCCCGTAAGGTCAAGCCCGCTCATCCGGGCGGCTTTCACGGTCAGAAGTGTGTGGTTGAGGACACCGAGACGGTTGGCTGCTACGACGATGAGTGGGACATCGAGGTCCTTCACGAGGTCGGAAACGAAGTAGTGTTTTGTTATCGGGACAAGGAGCCCGCCTATGCCCTCGACAATGACGATGTCATGCCTGTCCCTGAGTTTTTTGTAAGTCGAAAGGATATGTTCAATGCTTATTTCCCTTCCCTCGATACGCGATGCAACGGAGGGGGCAACGGGTGTTTGCAGCCTGTAAGGGGCGATGTCTTCTATCGGGACGGGAGAGTCAGCCATATCCTTTAAAAAAAGGCCGTCCTCCGGGATCATTTCTCCGTCCCTTTCTTGACAACCCGTTTCAATGGGCTTCATAACACCTGTGTTCAGACCCATACTTTTAAACCCCCTTGCGATGGCGGCCGTGATGATGGTCTTTCCTGAACCCGTGTCCGTTCCCGTAATAAAGATTCCTTTATTCATCGGTTCATCCTCTTCGAGTCTCTCAGAGGGCATCGAATTCAGAGAGAAAACAGCCGAGTGTGTCATCGTCATAGATACAAAACTCGATGACCTCAAGGGAAGTGCCTTTGTTGTCTTCAAGGAACCTCTTTGACTCCCCTGTCAGGATCTTTGCACACCTGTCCTTTGGAAAGCCGAAGATACCGGAGCTGATTGCAGGCATGGAGATACTCCTGAAGCCCTGCTCAGAGGCTAACCTCAGGCTGCTGAGAACGGCTTTTCTCAGCTTGCTGTCCTCATTTCCCTCTCCCATTCTTGGTCCCACCGTGTGGATAACCGCCTTGCAGGGCAGGGAACCGGATGTTGTCAGTACTGCAGAGCCAACGGGTACAAAACCAATCCTGTCACTCTCTTCCTGGATTACCTTGCCGCCCTTTCTCACAATCGCACCTGCCACACCTCCTCCGTGCTTGAGATAGGAATTCGCAGCGTTCACGATTGCATCCGTATCCCTTTCCGTTATATCTCCCTTGACAAGCCTCATGATCTTTCCACCAACGTTTTTTTCTCTCTTTACTTCCATACCATAAACCCTCCTTGTTGATCGGAATTGACATCCCCTGCCCCGAATTCATTCCAGGGATGACATTTGTGACACAGCCTGTCCAGGGAAATGACAACACACAATTTATGGACAGACCCTAAGTATAGATTATAATTTTAACAGTTTGTGAAGAAATAGGAAATATTGCAGTGTTTAAAAAAAGGGAAGGGGGATATCGCCGATATCCCCCTTTTGTTTATCATGAAGGGGTTAATGGATTATTTAGAGTTTTTGTATAAAGTCGAACAGTTGTCGTTATTCCGTCATTCCAGATTGTCCGGAATGACAAATGACTGTTGTTTATATACAGACTCTATTGAATTCTCTCCTTAACAAGGGACTCCACCACGGAGGGGTCAGCCAGTGTGGATGTATCCCCGAGATCATCCACCTCATTGCGGGCTATCTTTCTCAGTATCCTTCTCATTATCTTTCCACTTCTGGTCTTCGGCAGCCCGGGGGCAAACTGTATCCTGTCGGGCTTAGCTATGGGCCCTATGCTCTCCCTCACGTGACCTATCAGCATCTTCAGCAGGTCCTCCGT
>BDTA01000047.1 GCA_002897935.1 bacterium BMS3Abin08 | reverse complement strand
CTCTGAACTTGTTTCAGGATTTGAATCGTGTCTGTGTATAAATTGCCATTTTTTATTCTTGTCATGCCCGAAGTCTGTAATCGGGCATCCAGAACTTATTGGAAAGAATAGATTCCGGCTTAAGGACTGCCGGAATGACAGATAGAGAGACTGACTTTATACACAGACTCTATTTATACCCTAACACAGACCGTCCTGTTTCTGCCTGACTCCTTGGCCTTGTAAAGTGCATGGTCTGCTTCCTCAATGAGTTTCTCCCTGCTTCCGACATCGGCCGGGTATGATGCTATACCGAGGCTTACCGTAATATTCAGAATCTGTCCATCAACGACAAAATCATGGGACTCCACGTTCTTCCTGATCCTCTCGGCTATTTTTTTTGCCTCCCCGGCATCCGCTTTCAGGACGAGTACTGCAAACTCCTCACCACCGTACCTTGCCGGTATATCAATCTCCCTGACCGTCTTCCTGATAATTTCGGAAAACCCCTTCAGCACTGCATCACCTGCAGGATGTCCATAGGTATCATTGACCCGCTTAAAATGATCAATATCCGTCAATATCAGAGAGAGCCGGTCCTGAAACCTCTCTGCCTTCTTGAACTCCTCGGTCAACCTCTCCTGAAAATGGCGATGATTAAAAAGGCCGGTCAATCCATCTGTAAAGGCTATCTGCCTTAACTCCTCATGAAGAAGGGCATTGGATATGCTTAGTGACGCCTGGTTCATCAGGACCTTGAGGAGTTCAAAGAGGTATGTATTGAAGGCATCGGGCTCTTCGGAAAAGACCGTAAGCACCCCCTGGACCTTATCCTGATGAAAAATGGGAATTGCAATCAGGGACCTCACATCCTTCGTCTTAAACGGCAGATGCCGGATCTCGTCTCCACCGGTGTCCGTACGATAAACGGCTTCCCGGTTCGTCACAACCATCTCAAGGAGAGATCCTTTCAGTGTCTTGACCGGTCTCGGGCTGTCACCACGCATAATGAGTTCCTGTCTCCTGCCACGCTTCAGTATAAGCGCGGCCGTGGCATCTGAAATCTTCTCAGCGCTATCAACAATTCTCTGTCCGATATCCGAAATATTCAGCAGTTCAAGAAAGCGGGCGCTCTCCTTGTGGAGGGTATCAAGGCTTTTATATTCACGCTCCACCTGGGAGTAGATCCTCTGTCTCCTCAGGACCTTGGACACCTCGGAGGCATATAACTCAAATAGTTCCAGATCCTTCTGATCAAAGGCCCGGTATCTTGCACTGTCCGCTGAAACAACCCCGAGGACTGTCGCACCATCCATAACGGGCATGGCCATAATGCTCGATAAGCCTTCCGGCACTAAATATCCTGGTTTTATCTCTCCCCGGGACTCCATGACTTTTAAAACAGGCCCTTTCTCAGTAACGACCTGGTATATCAGCCCCTCACCCAGAAGGACCATCTCCCCGAGACTTGATGAAAACCTGAAGGTAAGTTCACCACCCTCGATAAGGAACAGGTTTACGGAATCTGCAGCAAGAGATCTTTCCGCCATTATCAGTATATCCATGATATCCTTCTCAATCTCCTGGATATATACAAGATACTGCGATAGCAGTTCGTCCTTACCAAAGCTTGGCGAAGTAGCCACAATATCCAGTGCACCGGAATGTAACTTGTTAAGGGATTCCCTGTAATACTCCATTTTACCCCTGAGAACCCTAACATAAAAAACGACTGCAGCCGTTGAGATGTAGCTTGCGCCCAACAGGAAGAAAACAGCCGTATACTCCCCCTGAAGAAGCTCTCTCAGATGGAAGAAGGGCTGGACAACAAGGAGAATCATTATTCCCCTGAAGTTCATAAAAACCGCCGGTATGAGGACTGAAGGAAGGTACAGGATGTCCAGATCCGGTGAGACCACGCCCCTCCTGATGAAGAACTCGATTACGACCTGGAGCCCAAAAATCAGGAGATACCACCGGTCCCTTTTCCGGAAGACATTTAAAACACTCGATATTGTGTAAAGGACAAATACGGAAACAACGGCCCAGAGACGGCCGGTTACATAACCGGTTTCAACGAGAAAGATACTCAGGGAAAGAAACAGGTATGGGGATAAAAATAAGACTACTCCGAGAAATGACCGCTTCTTTTTTCCTCCTCTTTGAAAAACTTCCTGTAGAGAATTTCCCACTCCGAAGTGCCTTCCATTATCTTTTTTGAGTATGATTCCAACTTCCTTCTGACCTTTTCATCGATCTCCTCCCCCAACCCGAGTTCATCGGCAATAGACTTTTTGATCTGCTTCCTTATCCTGGCCGCATCAACCTTCATTTTGACAATACCCTTCTTGCCGAGGCCATCCAGGAGGACATGACTCATGTGCCTTATCTTTTCATCGGAAAGCATCATAATATGAGACTCCGCTCCCTCACGAGCTTTCTCTTGGTAAGATCGAAGAGTCTCTTATAATCAAGCCTCTTCCCCTCTATCTCATTGGTGTGCTCTTTCAGTATCTCCCTGACCTCTTCGTTGAGACGGTCTTCGATCATCAATTCCTCAAGCAGCAGCTCTTCAGTTGCGGAAATCAGATTCTCATCAGCTACCTCAATCTCGATATAACCCTTCCCCAGGAGATCACTCACTATCCTCCGGGCCATAGAGTGGACCCATGACTTGGGAATCCTCATACTACCTTTCCATAAAAGGTATCAGGGCAATAGTCCTGGCCCTCTTAATCGCCCTCGTCAGCTCCCTCTGATGCTTGGCACAGGTACCGGTCATCCTGCTCGGGAGTATCTTGCCCCGTTCCGTAATGTAGCTCCTGAGCCTCTTGTAGTCCTTATAGTCGATATATGAAGCATCCTCTGCACAAAACTTGCAGTACTTCCTTCGCTGAAACCTCCTCACCGATCTATGCTCCTTTCTCCTGGTGTTTTTCAAAATGGTTCTATCTCCGTTGTCTCATCCGGTGGTGGAACCATGTCACTGCCTGACCCGAAATCCGAAGACTCCCTCTTGGGAAGAAACTTCACCGTAGCGGCAATAACCTCCACCTTTTTTTTCTGTTGCCCCTCATACTCCCATCGCCTCTCTCTAAGCCGTCCATCAACTATCACACCCCTGCCTTTGCTCAGGTACTGGGCAACATTTTCAGCCTGTTTACCAAATACAACGACATCAATAAAAAGGGTCTCGTCCTTGAACTCATCCCCCTGCTTGACACGTGAGTTAACAGCGATCGTAATATTGGTTACCGGGGTCCCCCCGGCGGTGTACCTAAGCTCGGGATCACGCGTCAGGTTCCCTGCAAGTATAATCTTATTGTACACCTGCCTCCTCCTCCTGACCGGACTGTGCCGCGGCCTTCTCCGATTTCTGCAACTCGTCGATTAATCTGGCAACCTGCTTCTTTTCAAGCTTTACGGCCATGTACTTGAAAACGGGATCATAGACCTTAAAGAAGTCCTCAAGCGTTTTTATCAGTGACGGTGGGGCCTTGAAGGTAAAAAGCACATAGTACCCCTGTGATTTCTTGTTGAGTTCATAGGCAAGTGTCCTTTTCCCCCAACGGTCCTCCTTAAGTACATCTCCCTCTCCCTTTGTTATAAAGTTCCTGATTTTTTCCAGGACGGCTTCGAGGTCTTCATCGCTCAGGGCAGGCTCAATTATGACGGTAATCTCGTAGTAGTTCATTACTCTCCTCCTTCCGGATATTTAGCCCTTCCAAGGGAAGAGCAAGGAGTCATAGCCAACAAGACCGTTGAATTTAATGGCTAAAACAGCATTATAGTTATACCATACCTCGGGCGGATAAATCAACTTCGGGGCCTGGCGAAATCTGCCGGCAGAAAATCCTGTACATTCTGAGGATCGGCAAGCTGGTTATTCGGTTATTAAAGATGACAGTCTCGTAAAAAATCAGAAATACCCTATTCTGTCATTCTGAATCCCGAATTAACTTCGGGAAATCTATATAAATCAAGAAGTTATGAGACCCTGAAACAAGTTCAGGGTGACAATCAGGACTTTTTACGAGTGCATCAAAGATGACAGTCTCGTAAAAAGTCGTCATTCCCGCGAAAGCGGGAATCCAGGAAGCGTGTAACTATCTGAAAAGACTGGATTCCCGTTTCCACGGGAATGACAAAAAAACACTTTTTCAGACTTTTTACGAGTCCATCAAAGATACGGCATTCAAGGTTCAAGGTTTGTTTTTAAGAGATTATTTTTAAAAAATAAGACATTCCCTGTCCTTCCCCGTGCCTCTGTGTCTCAGTGGTTATTTTTCCACGTGCCGTTACACCTGACCAGCTCAGCCCGGGCAGCGATATTGTCACTCTCTCCCTTGAAAGGCTATAATGGGAAAGGCACGTTGAATTCAATGAAGAGTCTGAAGATCATGACCCATAGAGAGACGGAACCGTCCCGTTTTATCAAGGAACTGCCGGGTGAACCCTATGAAGAAGCCGCGGTCGAGAAGGTTTGAGTTATGACATACGGTGAGGCAATAAAAGAGGGATTTTCGGCACTGAACCGGAACTGGCAACTCGTTCTCGTTCAACTCGTTGTAAGCATAATAGGCTGTATGGGATTCATCTTTATTGTCGCACTACCCATTGTGATCGCCCTTTTAATTATAGGGTTCAATCCCTTAACAATCGTTTCCCTCTCCCACTCACCACTGGCCATTCTCTCGCAGAACCTTGGTTTGTTGATTTTAGTGGGAGGACTGTTTATCCTCTATATTTTATGTATTTCAACCCTTGGGCTATACCTCTACGGAGCCTCCGCAGGGATGATCTCAAGGGGTATCATGGATGACTCCGAGCGTTTCAGCATGAACGCCTTCTTTGCGGAAGGCAAGCGGTTATTCCTCCCGGTTATTGGATACACTGCACTGACAGGTCTTATCGCAATCGGGATGCTGCTCCTCTTTGCGATATCCGCCTTCGGTGCCTTCACCCTGATATCCTATGCAAAGAGCCTCTCACTCACACTCTCCATCTTCATCGGGGTTTTCTTTTCGATCACCGGCATAATTATCGGGGCCCTGTCATTCTTCGGTATCCTGTCGGTCACCGTATACGGGACAGGCTCCATTGCAATGAAGGGAACCACCGTTACAGAGGCGCTGAAGGATGCCTTAAGATACCTCTCCGACAGGCCCCAGGCGTTCTGGTTCTACGTCCTGCTCTCCCTTGCTTACTTTATATTCACCATTCTCCTGTCACTTATCGGTCTTCCCTTAAGGGCAATTCCCTTTGTAGGACTGATACTGTGCCTCCCCTACCAGATCCTTGTTTATGCCCTTCAGGGATATGCCGGGCTTATGCTTATTTCAATCGTTTTCTCTTACTATTACAAAACGGATGTCTTCACACCCGGGGTTACCTCCGGAACGTCCATTCCTGAGACCGGTACTTCTTCAAAAGATCAAGGGCAAGATCCCTCTCGGAATCCGTCACTCTCAGGGGAGTGAGTTTTACTTCAAAGATTTCCTCGAAGGCCTCCCTTATACGTTCCTTAAGATCAGCGGGGTCCAGACCCGGAAGGTAATCCAGTATACCGGTCATTGAAGAAAGTATACCGTCACGGCCTGCATCCATGAAGACCTTTTCCATCTCCTCGGGATTCACCCTCAACTTTATTGATCCCTGCTGCAGAAACCCCTCCTTCCACCTCTTCTGCGCAGAACCCATCACCTTCTTCCCCCCGAGAGAGATCTCACCATATGATACAGACTGGAAACACAAAGGACTGCCTGTCAGCACGCGCCCTTTTTCCCTCCTCGTCTTTATCTCCACATCGAGCCCGACCCCCCGGAACGCCCGGTAAAATGCCCGGCTCAGGCTGCCGTATGTCCTGAGAAGACCCCCGGAAAAGACGGGGATGTTATTCCTTCCGGAGAAACTGCAGGTAAGCTCAACGTGGTGGAGTATGGCCCTTCCACCTGTCGGACGCCTCACAAGGGGTATTGAATTGCACCTGCAGTACTCAAGATCGATCTCCCCGGCCCTCTGGAAACACCCGATACTCACCGAAGGGACAGCCCATGTATAGAACCTCAGTGTTGGAGGTGATGCACCACGCATAACATCAGAGGCCATCGCCTCATCCAGGGCCATATTAAAGGCAGCACTGCCCGGACCTGTGTCAATCAATCTCCACTGATCCTTCATACAATGAACCTCTGTCAATGAACCTCTGTCATTCTGAATTCATTTTCTTTGCTGTCATTCTGAATTCATTTCAGAATCTCGTATTTTCGAGATGTTACGTTTATAGAGATCCTGAAACAATATCCCGAATGCGTTCGGGACACATGGTTCAGAACCTGTCCCGTACTTGATACGGGAAAGACAATTGTAACACAGTCTGAAAATTGCCTCAAATCCTTAAATAGTGTCTGTGTATAAACTGCAGTTATTTGTCATTCCCGCAAGCGAAGCGAGTCGGGAATCCTTCTTAAAGACAGATTCCGGACAAGCCGGAATGACAGAAAAAGGACAACTTTTCGACTTTATACACGGACTCTAAATAGAGTCCGTGTATAAACTGCTGTTTTATATTATTGTCATACCCGAAGTCTGTAGTCGGGTATCCAGAAGTTACTGAAAAGACTGGATTCCCGCCCAACAGACCGCGGGAATGACGGCTCTATTGTTGAGTTTATACACAGACACTAAATAGTACCGCCTTGCCATTATTAGCCATTATCATTCATTTTTTTATGCAACTGCAAGGTAACGACATACGGGCCAATGACACATTTCCACGACAATTGCTATAATAACCTAATTTAACCGTCCAAAAACAGGCGCTATCCCGACCTGCCACCTGTCGTAACGTCAGGCGTTTAATGGAGGATTACCACAAATGAAACTAACCACAACCGATGGCAACGAGCTAACCATATCGGAAAATGAATCCCTCTACGAGGCTCTCAGGAAAAACAACATTTTCATAACCTCCTCCTGCGGTGGAAAGGGGACATGTGCCAAGTGCCGGGTAAGGATAATCAGAGGGGAATACAACTCCAAAAGCTCCGGAAAACTCAGCCGGGGTGATATAGACAACAGCATAGTCCTTGCCTGTCAGACATTTGCCGCAGGAGACCTCCTCATCGAGATACCGGTTGAGTCAAGGCTGACCGTTGGTGACAAAATCGCAATATCCCGATCGAGGGACCTCTTTGAAACACTGATGCAGTATAAGGCGGCTCTGTCTCCCCTCATCTCCAGGACCCCCGTTAAGATGCCGCATCCGACAATAGATGATAATATCAGCGACCTCGAAAGACTGAAAAGGGCAATTGACAATGCCGGGCTGTCCCTGTCTTTCCCAAAAGATTTTGTCTCCACAATGGCTGACGATCTCAGAAAAAACAACTGGGATATCAACCTCTGTTATCAGAAAGATATGAATGAAGCCGTGTTTATAGAACCCGGCGGTAAGAACAACAGCCGCTACGGCATAGCCGTGGATATCGGCACCACAACAGTCGTCGTATACCTCGTCGACCTTACCGACGGCAGGGTCGTCGACGTTGCTTCAACCTATAATTCACAGATACGCTTCGGGGATGATGTGATAACGAGGATCGTCCATGCCACTGAAGGAAGAGGACTCGGAGAGCTCCGGAGGGCCGTACTGTCGGACATCAATGACATGCTGGAGCCTCTCCTCAATTTACATTCCATCCCTCAAAAGGATATAGAATCAGCTGTAATTTCAGGAAACACAACAATGACACATCTGTTCTGGGGTCTCAATCCTGAATATATAAGGGAGGCTCCTTACATCCCCACGGCAAACAGCTTCCCCGTCTGGCATGCATCCGAGGCCGGGATCAGGATAAACAGGAAGGCCCCTGTTTACTCCGTCCCCTGCGTGGCAAGTTACGTCGGTGGTGACATAGTCTCCGGAGTAATCACGACAAGGATGCACAGGAAACCGGAAATTTCACTCTTCATGGATATAGGGACAAACGGAGAGATCGTTATTGGAAACAACGAGTGGCTCATGACCGCATCGTGTTCAGCAGGCCCCTGTTTTGAGGGAAGCGGGATCAAGGACGGGATGCGTGCCACAACAGGCGCAATAGAGTCGATCAGGATCAAGCCCGAAACCGGTGAGCCCGAGATAAAGGTAATAGGGGATTCACCGCCTGTAGGCATCTGCGGCTCCGGCATGATAGATGCCGTCTCGGAGATGTTTTTGACGGGGATAGTCGACCGGAGGGGGAAGCTTCACAGGGAGGCGTCCCCTGAAAGGATCAGGGCAAACGAGACCGAACTTGAATATCTGATCTATAGCGACACCACAAGGGATATCGTGCTGACCCAGGTTGATATAGATAACCTCATCCGTGCCAAGGCGGCGGTCTATGCAGGGGTATCCCTGATCCTCAAAGAGGTAGGGTTCACTCCCGATATGATTGAAAGGGTGTATGTTGCCGGGGGCTTCGGAAACTACCTGAACATCGATAGGGCGATACTGATAGGGATGTTCCCCGACATCCCGGAAGAGAGGTATCTTTTTATGGGAAACACGTCGATAGCCGGCAACTATCTCTGCCTTCTCTCTGAAAAAATGAGGAATGAGGCTGAATTGGTTGCCTCGATGATGACATATCTCGAACTCTCCGCAAAGGGAGGCTTTATGGACGAATTCATGTCGGCAATGTTCCTTCCTCATACAGACATGAACCAGTTCCCGACGGTTAAAGACAAAATGGACGCAACCCTGAATCCTTAACAAACTAACTCTTATGGCACTTTATCACTACAGAGGATACAAACCGGATGGCAAAAAGGTAAAGGGCAGCCTCCAGGCAGAGGGTGAGGGCGAGGCAGTCCTGAAACTGAGAGATGAGGGGATCTATCCAAGTGAGATAGCAAGGCATACCAGCGCAGGAAAGCCCTCCCGGTTCAGTTTCAGCCCCCCCGGCAGGAACCTCCCCCACTTTACAAGGCAACTGGCCATCCTTCTCACCACAGGTGTCCCTCTATCGGATGCCCTCAGGTCAATTGCAAGTGAATACAGCGGTTTCTGGCAGGGGCTGGTCTCCGCCCTTTCCGAACGTGTCCTTGAGGGCGCGTCTCTCTCAAGGGCCATAGGGGAATACCCCGGGGTATTCCCTGAGTATTACGCAGGCATGGTCGCTGCCTCCGAGATGGGAGGGAATCTCCACGAGGTACTTGAAACACTCGCTGATTTTCTTGAAACAGACAATGAAATAAAAAAGAAGGTCCAGACTGCAATGCTCTATCCGGCCTTTATGGTTGTCGTGTCGGTTTTTGTCCTGTCCTTCGTGTTCACCTTCGTTGTCCCGAAAATCCTCAGGATCTTCGAACAGTCCGACACACCTCTGCCCTTCATCACGGTCATATTGATCAAGATCAGCTACGTATTTCAGAACTACTGGTGGTTGATGGGTATAATCTCCATAGGGCTTGTAATACTTCTCAGGAATCTCCACCGGAGATACCCCCGGTATCTGCACTCGGTCACTCTCAGGATACCCGCCCTGAGGGCGCTCTACTATTCGCGGTTGACAGGGACCCTCGGCTTCCTGTTAAAGGGGGGGCTCCCCATCCTCAGGGCGCTTGAACTCTCCGCCGATGTATCAGGCAACAGCAGGCTGAGGAGTGTGGTCCTCAACGTATCAAAATCCGTTTCAGAGGGAGGGACTATTGCATCCTCACTCCAGGGTGTTTCCCCTGTGCTCAGACAGATAGTATCCACAGGTGAAAAAAGCGGAAACCTCCCCGACATCCTCATTCAGGCTTCGGAGTCATACAAAAAGGATTTCATCAGGTGGGCGGAACAGAGCACTGCGCTCCTTGAACCCATACTGATCCTTGCCATGGGTATAATAGTGGGGTTCATCGTATTCGGGGTTTTATTACCGATCTTCCAGATCAACCAGATAGTAAGGTAGTGTCGCGTCAACTCTCAATTGTCATTCCGGCTTGTCCGGAATCCAAGAGGAGTATGATTCCCGACGTAGCGGGAATGACAATTCAAACACCCCGACATTACAAGATTGACACGACAGTAGCAGGATCATTCGGGGTGAGTTCACCCAATCCTTTTAAATGTCTTAACCCGTAAGGTATTATAAATTCAGATGATGCCGGACAAAACCTCTGAAATCCTCCAGAAAGACACCGACCTCAGGTTCCCCCATTTCATGATCCTCCGTGCCTCGGCGGGGTCGGGGAAGACCCATGCCCTCACCAGGAGATTTGTGCAGTTCATACTCTCCGGGAAGATCCACGGGAACGACCTGAAAAACATCCTTGCAATCACCTTCTCAAATAATGCTGCAAAGGAGATGAAGGAAAGGATCCTGGACTGGCTCAAGGCCCTATACTTCGGCCAGAGGGAGAAACTCGATCAGATCAAGGGAATAATCACCATCACGCCCGCCGGAGGAGAAACAACCCCTGAAGAAACGAGATTAATGGAAAAGGCAGGGGAGGCGATAGAACGGATCCTCGACAACTACTCCGATTTCCGTATCAGGACAATCGACAGTTTTATGGCCACCATCTTCAAGGCATCCTCCGTTGATCTCGGTTATACACAGGATTTCGAGATCGTTATGAATACCCGGAGCATCTTCGAGTATGCCTTTGAACTCTTCCTGAGGGGAGTACGGGAAGGAGAACGGAAAGAGGCACTCCTGTCCGAGGCCATATATAAGATCATGGAGAGCAAGCCGGGCACATCGGCATACCCATGGGACCCCTCAGGCATCATACT
This sequence comes from bacterium BMS3Abin08, assembly GCA_002897935.1. Taxonomy (NCBI): domain Bacteria; species bacterium BMS3Abin08. The sequence goes on along the minus strand of BDTA01000047.1, from coordinate 10,326 downwards.
CTCTGAAATCAGGAAGCTCCACGTCAAGCTCTCCTCCCTCGGCAAGGAATTAAAAACTCCTGAAACCCCATCGGGCATTGAAGAAATCAAAGAGGAGATGGCCGTCGTAGCGGAAAAACTGGGGACCATGATCGATGAGTCAGGGCTTGAAAAAAACAGCAGGTGCACATTCCCCAGGATCCTCTCGCTGGTAAGGGAAGGGAGTTTCCCGGATCTCGTGAAGGTCCCCACCGGGACTCCTCCTTTAAAGAAGGTCCCGCCATCCGACAGGCAGGCGGATGCCTACGAAGCGGTCCTCTGCGAGTGGGAGAGGTTCAGGGAACTCCTCGGCAGGTTCACCCTCCTTTATTCAGCGCTCTACTACCAGCCCTACCTGATGGTTTACAGGGATTTTCAGAGGACCCTCGATGAACAGAAAAGGGCGCTTGGCCGGGTATTCATCGAGGATGTGAACCACAGTCTCTCGGAATACCTCGACGGCTCCATAGTTCCCGACGTCTATTTCAGACTCGGGGAGACCGTGTTTCATTATCTTATCGACGAGTTCCAGGACACATCCCCGATCCAGTGGAAGAACCTCTTCCCCCTGATAGAGGACTCCCTCTCCGTGGGCGGGAGCCTCTTCGTAGTGGGAGACACCAAGCAGGCGATCTACGGCTTCAGGGAGGCGGACTACACCATTATGAGGGCGCTCGAAAGGGTCAACCCCTTCCCTTCCGCCCTCCATACGGTGGAGGAGCTTCACTTCAACCACAGGAGTAAAAAAGAGATCCTGAGATTTAATGAAAGGGTTTTTAAGGATATTGCCGGCAGGAGCAGGTACGCTGAAGCTGCAGCGCACAGTGGTCTGTCGGACTATACCCAGAAACCCACCGATGCCGACATGGGTTATGCCGAGATTGTATCTATTGACAGGAACGACGCTGAAAGGCCCGAAAAGGGGATGCTGCTGGAACTTGTCGGTGAGCTGCGGGAGAGGGGTTACAACCTGCCGGATATCGCAATCCTTGCCTTTAAGAACTACGATGTGGTCCGGATAACATCGTGGCTCAACGAGGGGGGGGTCCCTTTCATCTCTCACAGCAGCCTTGATATCAGGCAGAGAAAGCTGACCGGTGAGATAATCTCATTTCTCAATTTCATCGATTCCCCGGTAGACGATCTCTCATTTATCCGGTTTATCCTTGGCGATATCTTTCAGAAGAGGTGCTCACACCATGGACTCACGGCAAAACAGATACATAATTTCATCTTTAGAAACAGGGATGAGCCCCATATATACAGGGCCTTCCAGAGAGAGTTTCCGGGGATATGGGATTCCCTCTTTAAAAAACTATTCAGGCTCGCCGGTCATCTTCCCCTTTATGACCTTGTAACCGAGGCATTCAGGACCTTCAATCTCTTCGGTGACTTTATTGAGGAGGAAGCGACCCTTTCGAGGACCCTTGAGGCAATCAAGGAGTTTGAGGAAAGGGGCAGCAACAGCCTCAAGGACTTCATTGCATACTCGAGGGAATCAGGGGATGACACCTTATGGAATATGGATGTCCCCAAGGGGATAGATGCCGTAAACGTCATGACGATACACAAGGCAAAGGGGCTTGGGTTTCCCGTTGTGATAGTGCTCCTTTACGGTGATACCGTAAACAGGGGGATACCCTATATCATAGGGGACGAACCCGAAGGTGTGACCCTTCTGAGGATAAACGGTGAGATGGCCAAAAAAAACGCCCTTCTTGAGGAACTTTACAGGGAGGCGGTAATCAGGAACGAGGTGAACAGCCTCAACTCCCTCTATGTCGGTTTCACAAGGGCGGTATCCGAGATGTACGTACTTGCCGTCAGGAAGGAGAGAGAGCGGTATCCCTTTGAACTCCTCCCATTTGATGATTTTCCCTCTTCCGAACGGCCTGAGAGGGCATACTCCGGGGCTGTAGAATCACCGCCTGAGACGGAACTCTATCATCACGACAGGGGGGTTGAGATATCCGTCAATCCCGATGCGGGAATCAATATCCTGGAGAAAAAGAGGGGGGAGTTCTACCATGCCGTGCTTTACAATATTGAATTTATTGATGGTGAAGCATACGGAATCTTAAGGGACGCAGTTGAAAGGGTCGTTACCCAGACCGGCACAGGTCATCCCACGGAGGGTATCATGAAGGAACTCCACTCCTTCCTCGGCATGGCCGGGATAAGGGAATACTTCCTTAATAAAGAAGGCAGGGAGGTATTAAGGGAAAGGGAATTTGCAGACGGACGGGGAAATCTCTACCGCATGGACAGGGTGGTTATCGACGAGGAGAGGGTCACGGTAATGGACTTCAAGACCGGCCGTGACACTGCCACCGAAGGGGACAAATACAAACGGCAGATATCAAGATATATGGAACTCCTGAAGGAGATCTACACACATAGGGATATTGAAGGGATAGTGGCATATATCGACCTTAAAAAGACGGAAAGGTACTCCCTGTGAGCACGACCCGGATTATGCCGGCAGAGCGGAATCTGATCGATGAGGTCTGTTCCGTCCTCATGGAGGAAGGGGTGGCGCTGTCCGGTTCAATCGTCGTCTTTCCGGGAAGAAGGCCCGCCCATTTCCTCAGAAGGTCCATCGCCCTTAAGAGGGGGAGGGGCTATATCCCCCCCCGGATATTCTCGATGGACGATTTTATCGATTACATCTATGAAGATGCCCTCGCCCTCTCAAACAGGAAACTCACAGGAATCGACGCCGTCTCGGTCCTGTACGACATACACGGGAGATCGGAGAACCGGCTCGGCGGCAGGGCATTCCTCTCCCCCGAGGCATTCCTTCCTTTCGGATCAAGGATATTCAGAGACCTTGAAGAGTTTCGTATCGAGGGGATAGCGCCTGAAAGGGTAAGAATGATAGATCAACTTGCAGAGGATATGATACCCCGGCAGTCCCTGGAACGCCTTCAGTCCCTCTCGGCGCTGTATCATGAGTTCTACAGGGAACTTGAAGGCATGAATCTCTCAACACGTTCAATGAGATACGGGACTGTAGCTGAAAGGCTAACCCCCTCAACCCTTGCTCGGAGCAGGATCGTATTCGCCGGGTTTTATGCACTGACCCGTTCTGAAAAGGAGATCTTCAGGAGCCTCTCAAAAGGAGAGGAAACGGTATTTATATTCCAGGCCGGAAGGGGAATCGTCGACAGGGTCAGGGAACTCGGCCTTAAAGCCGACCACGGGGCAGACCAATCCGGGACACCTCCCCGCATCTCCTTCTACAAAAGCCCCGATACCCACGGTCAGGTATTCGCACTGAGCAGGATATTAAAGGACATAAGAACAGGGACGGGGACTGATAACGTCCTGCAAGACACCGCCATTGTGCTCCCCGCTTCCGAGACGCTCTTTCCCCTCCTCCATCACTGCCTCTGCCTCTTTGATGAAAAGGAATACAACATAACAATGGGATATCCGATCCGGAGGACCCCCATCTACGGATTCTTTAACCTCCTGATGGAACTCGTCTCCTCCATGGATGAGGGCAGGATTTATCTGCCCGACTATCTCAACTTTGTCCTTCACCCCTACACCAAGAACATCTACTTCAAGGCAGGGGATGCTGATGCACCCCTGCACAGGGCGGATATAACGAGGATCATCTTCCATAAGGCGGAGGAGTATCTTAAGGGCCACAGGAAGGACCCATTTATAAGGCTCGAAGATATTGAGGAAGACGGCAGACTCATCGAGGGCATAATAGAGGCGTCCTCCGGCATTAACGGCACAGGAGGGGGAGACAGCGGGGGAATGCTCCCTGACGAAGGAGACATAAGGGATCACATCAGGGAGATACACGACCGGACAATCCGTCTCTTCAGTGGTTTCAGTGACATGGGGGACCTCACGGAGAGGGCGATGCAGATTCTCTCATACATCTATGAAAACAGCACCGCCAGGTATCATCCCTTTTTCCACCCCTTTTCAGAGGCCCTTATGAAGGCACTGATTGAACTGTCGGAGTCGATGTTCAGCAGGGTGAGCTTCAATGGCATAAACGGATACTTTACATTCTTCAGGAGATACGTCTCAACGGTAAAGACACCCTTTGAAGGGACCCCCCTCAGGGGCCTTCAGGTCATGGGAATGCTTGAGACAAGGGGCCTCAGGTTCAGGAATCTCTTTATCCTTGACCTCAACGAGGGTATAGTCCCTGATACAGGCACGGAGGACTCCATCCTCCCCCATAAGGCAAGGGTTATCCTCGGGCTTCCAACCTACCGCGACAGGGAACAGCTCATCTCCTATTATCTCAGCACATTAATCGAAGGGGCGGAAGAGGCCCACCTCTTTTACATAGAGAATGACAGGAAGGAAAAGAGCAGGTTTGTTGAGAGGCTCCTGTGGGAGCGGCAGAAGGAGCATAAAACAAGAGACAGCGGTAAACTTATAAACACCATTCAGTACAGAATAGGCCTTAAGAACAGGGAGCCCCTCCCTGTCGAAAAAACGGACGAGGTGGTATCCTTTCTGAAGAATTACGAATTCAGCGCCACGTCTCTCGATGACTACCTGCGCTGCCATCTCAGGTTCTACTACTCGGAGATAATGGGCATGAAAAAGAGAAGTGCATCCACCGTAGATATTGACCGGTATGAGATCGGGAATATTGTCCACAGGATACTTGCCTCCTGCCTTGGCAGACTCAAAGGAGGTCCTCTCACCCGTGATGGGCTGAATTCCGGTCTGGCTGAGACGGTTACCGAGGAGTACTTCCGCCACAACTACACAACCCCGGTCAAGGGGAGACTGCTGCTTATAAAAAAACAGATAAGCAACAGGATAAGTGACCTCATCAAGAAGTACTACCTTCCCATGGCAGAGGAGGAAACCCTGATCATAAGGGGGACGGAACTCAGGATAAGGCACACAGTCAATTCATTCAGATTAAAGGGACGGATCGACAGCCTGGAAGACAGGGGGAACAGGACCTGCATTGTAGACTTCAAGACATCATCCTCCCCGGCGCCCCTGAAGATAAACTTCAAAAAAATCACCATTGAAGACAGGGAGCATTGGCCGGAGCATATAGGCTCTTTACAGATGCCGTTTTATTTATTATTGTATAAAGAAAAAACCGGTATTCCCCTGTCGGGGCTTGAGGGGCTATATCTCCTTCTCGGCAGAAAGGCAATGGGCGGGGATATCGAACTCCCCTTCTTCGAGCCCGGCGAAGGCAGGGACGAAAGGTTCTCACTGCTTTATAGGATCATTTTCAGCATACTCGATGAGATATCCCAAATCAACGTCCCCTTTACCCCGACAAAGGATTTTAAAAGGAACTGTCCCGGTTGTATGTACAGCTATATCTGCGGGACACAATGGATAGGGGGCCGGGAACATTACTGATAAGGCCCCTGTAACTCCTCATCCTTACTGTCGCGTCAACTCTCAATTGTCATTCCCGCTACGTCGGGAATCATACTCCTCTTTGATTCCGGTCAAGCCGGAATGACAATTCAAACATCCCGACATTACAAGGTTGACACGACACTACGGTGATTTAGTAGCTTGTATCGATCGGCTATCCCCTTTTCACCAGTAAGGACGGTACAGGGGATAAGGATACCCCCACCGGGGATAATCCCACCAGTTGGGATAGTAGTACAATCCGGGATAGACAGGGGGAGCAGCATAATAGGGCTTCGGCTGTTTCCACAGATGTACATCCTCAATCTCAAACACCGGGTACACGTATTTCATCTCACCGATTTTCCCATCTCTCAACCCCACAAACTTCCCGGCAACGGTTATCTCCCTTGCGGGCTTGTATATCAATGGGTCAAGAAGCCCCCTTTCCCTGGGGTACAGGGCAAGAAACCGGCCTTCCGAACCCTCCTCAACCCCCTCAAGATATCCCATCGAGTCAACCGGTACATGCACGGCTTCAATGAGAGAACCCTCCCGTGTAACCTTTGTCTCCACAATAATGCCGCCAAGGATAAAAATCTTCCCCCTGTTCTCCGAAGGACTTCGCTTCAGTGATTCAAAGGATGGATTTAAGACAGCGCCCTCCATCAGGTCCCGTTTGATGACAGGGGCGCAGGAAAAAAGCAATACGGTTAAAAGCATTAAAACAATCATTGAGAAGATTCCTTTCATCATGGTTATATTTTATCATTTCATGCAACATTAAGACCTGATAAAAAACGGCTCATGATTCGGGCAAGACAGGTAAAGAGCGGCATCTTGTTAATTCCATTGCATAAATTATCATGCATCGAAGCAGAAAAATTTCTTGACAACAGGCAAATAATCTGGTATAAATATTAAAGAGACTTTTTGAACGGAAAAGCCTGATGTCGTGTCGACCTTGTAATGTCGGGGTGTTTGAATTGTCATCCCCGCTACGTTGGAAATCATACTCCTCTTGGATTCCGGACAAGCCGGAATGACAATTGAGAGTTGACGCGACACTAACAGGTTTGTCGTGATCCTTATCCTGTCCACAGGACAAAAAGGATCTCCTCTATACATCTGCATCTGCCTGTGACGTGCAGGCAGGGAAAGGAACAGGCAGAAATGAGTATGTCATCACAACAGACCGCCGTTAGCGACAGGACTGTCCAAAACAGTTTATCCTTTCTCCAGAGACTACTATCAGGTTACCATCCACGTAATTTCGGCGTCAGATTATGGGATGGCACCAGGTGGGATGCGGAACCCGGACAGCCGCAGCGTTTCACCCTGGTTTTACAGCACCCCGGCGCAGTGCGCAAGATGTTCTGGCCACCGAGCGAACTGGCCATGGGCGAAGCATACATTTATGACGACTTCGATATCGAGGGAGAGATTGAAGCCATCTTCCCGTTGGCTGACTATCTTGTTAACGGACGACATAACGGTGCATCCCCATCATTGCGCAACATATGGTGCCTGTTGAAGCTGCCGTCCGGGGGCAGTCCGCGTGTTGGCCGCCAGGCAGCCCGCCTGCGTGGAAAGCGTCATTCCATTGAGCGCGACCGGATGGCCGTGACTTATCACTATGACGTGCCTAACGCTTTCTACAAGCTATGGCTGGATCAACGAATGATTTACTCCTGTGCCTACTTTGCAACACCTGATGATGATCTGGATACGGCACAGCAACGTAAGCTGGACTATATCTGTCGCAAGTTACGTCTGCGCCCCGGGCAGCGTCTGCTTGACATCGGTTGTGGTTGGGGCGGGCTGGTGATTTATGCCGCACAGCGCTACGGCGTTGAAGCCGTCGGTATCACCCTCAGCAGGCAGCAGGCTGAACTGGCCAATGAGCGTATCCACGAGGCCGGACTGGATGATCAATGCAGTGTGAAGGTCTGTGATTACCGCATGTTGGACGAACCGGAAGGCTACGACAGACTGGTAAGCGTGGGGATGTTCGAACACGTGGGAAAAGAGCTGCTGCCCGAATATTTCGAGCGGTCGTGGCGTTTGCTGCGTCCGGGCGGCGTCTTTCTCAACCACGGCATTGCCGTCAATGCTACGGAACCGGTGCAGCACAAAGCGACATTCTCCGACAGGTACGTATTCCCGGACGGTGAACTTCTGCCGATCAGCACTACACTGGAGAAGGCCGAGAAGAGGGGCTTCGAGGTACGCGATGTGGAGAGCTTGCGTGAGCACTATGCGCTTACGCTGCGCCACTGGGTGCGAAGATTGGAAGACCATCACGACGAGGCGCGTAAAGTCGTCGATGAGGTGACATACCGCGTTTGGCGACTGTTTATGTCCGGTTCGGCCTATGAATTCCGGGTCGGTCGAAACAACGTATACCAGACGCTGCTTGTCAAGCCCGTCAATGGCGACAGCGGGCTACCTCTAACACGGGCCGACTGGTACGCTTAGCGCCTTAACGGTGGAAACCGGATCCGTTGTTTACGGACCGTTGAAAAAGCCGTTAATTTGCCACCATCGAAATGAAAACTCCCCGCCGCAGAGATGGCAGGGCGTCTGAAAATTGTATGTTTATTTTCGGTGTCATTCCCGTTTGTCGGGAATCCCTCGACTTGTTCGGCATCACAAGAAAGATTCCGGACAAGCCGGAATGACACTGTGCCGGAATGACGGAATAACGATAACTGTTCGACTTTATACAGTCATTTGTCATTCCCGCAATCCCGAACGCATTCGGGACGGGAATCCTTTTTAAAGAAAGATTCCGGACAAGCCGGAATGACAGAAATATGGAATGACGGAAATATGGAACTGAGGCAGAGACTGCAGGGTGTTGTGTTTATTATAAAAACAACGCCCCTGCAATTATAAAACCTGAACTCAGGCAGCCTTTTTCTTTTTCTTCTCCTCTGCCTTTGCAAAAACCTCCCCGGCATTGAAGGTGCCGTCTATTGCCTGTTTCGGACACCTATCAGTACAGATCCCGCATCCGATACACCTTGACCGGTCAATGGTATGCACCTTCTTCAGCTCGCCGTATGCGGCATTAACGGGACATACCTTCATGCAGGCATTACAGCCGATGCACTTCTCTTCAATAATAACCGCCTTCGGCCTGGTGGGCATAAAATCAACAATGGCCTTGGTGGGACATTTTCTGACGCAGAGGCCGCAGACCCTGCATTTCTCAAGGTCAATCCTTGAGACATTATTCTCAATCATAGGCGCATCAAAGGGACAGACCTTCACGCAGGCGCCACAGGCTATGCAGCCTATCTGGCAGTTTTTCCTTGTATCGGCTCCCCTGTCCCTCGAGTGACAGGCAACAAGTACCGCCCTGCCTGCAGGAAGCACCTCTATCACCTTCTTCGGACATGCCGCCTCACATTTACGGCAACCGGTACACTTGCCCATATCCACAACAGGGTAGTGGTTTTCGTTCATATGGATTGCGTCGAAGGGACAGACCTTCTCACACGTACCGTAACCAAGACATCCGAAGACACATGACTTGTCCCCGCCACCCGCAAGAACAGCGGCCCTGCAGTCCTGGACACCCTCGTACTTAAACCTCTTAACGGATTTGGACCAGTCTCCCTGACACATGATCCGGGAGAAGTTAGGCTCAGTTGCAATAGCCTCTTTGCCGGTTATAAGGGCGACCATCTTTGCTGAACGTTCTCCACCGGGGGTGCACAGATTCGGCGGTACGTCGGGGTTCTGGACCACGGCCTCGGCATACTGGTCGCAGCCCGCATAGCCACAGGCCCCGCAGTGCGCACCTGCAAGGTGTTCACGTACCTGGTCAATCCTCGGATCACGCTTGACGGAAAACCTCTTGGCTGCATAGGCAAGTCCCAGGCCGAACACAGCCCCGACGCCGAGGACGAAGATGAAGGTAAACTCGAGGGTCTTAAGGACGTCTACACTCCCCTTTGCCTCGGTACCGCCGCCGACCCCGACCCGGGGCAGAGGTACATGGTTGATAATCCAGGTTAAATCAAGGTGTTTAAGAAAAGATATCAGGTCTGTAATATAGCTCAAATCCATCATCCTGAAAACCTCCATATATGTTCAATCAGATCTCTGCATCGAGATAAACAAAACAGCCCTTTAACGTAAATCAGCATAACGTCAATAAACCAAAAATCCGGCATTTAAGCTCTATTAAAGGGTTATCAACCCGGAGAAGCCCATGAATGCAAGAGAGATAAGGGCCGTAGTTACCCAGGCTATGGGCATACCCCTGAATGGTTTCGGGACATCGGCAAGTTCAAGCTTCTCGCGGATGCTTGCCATAACGGTAAGGGCAATGGCAAAACCGATACCGGAGCCCAGGCCGAAGGCGAGACTCTCTATAAAATTATATCTCTCGCTGGTATTTATAAGGGGCACGGCAATGATGATACAGTTTGTCGATATAAGCGCAAGATACACACCAAGCTTGTAGTACAGCCCGGGACTCACCTTTCTCATGATTGTGTCTGATGCCTGAACAAAGGCGGCAACTATCCCGATGAAGATGATTATTTTGAGGAAAGTAATTTCAAGGGGAACCATAACATAATAAAAAACAAGCCAGCTAAGCGCTGCGGCTATCACCATAACGGATGTGAAGGTTATGCTCATTCCGATGGATGTCTCCATCTTTTTGGAAACACCGAAAAAAATACACAGGCCAAGGAACCTCGTGAACACAAAGTTATTAATAACCGAAGCCGCTATGAAAAGCTCAAAGAGTTTTAAAAATTCATTACTCATTTTCTAACCTCCGGAATATATCGACTGAATACCCTGATTTATTATCACCACCGGAATCCTTAAATTGCAATTAAAAACCTCACAAGATCCCGGAATCCAGGTGCCGGATCAGTGCCCGCCGGCTCCTCCTTCTCCCTTACCACCATAATA
>BDTA01000046.1 GCA_002897935.1 bacterium BMS3Abin08 | reverse complement strand
CTTAAAGGGATCGGCGGTATTACCGTTTTGATGGTTGGTGGAGGGGTGTGGCGCGCCTATGACCAGGGTGTCTTTAGTATCTGGCAGGGTCCGGCGTATGAACCTTGGAAGAATTGGCGAACGGATGCTAATGAAGGCCCACTCGCCCTTGTCCGTGCAGCAATTCTCGCAGCCAGTCCACACAACACCCAGCCCTGGATATTCAAGGTGATGGAAACACGGATCGAATTGTATGCCGATACGAGTCGAAACCTTGGCACTCTTGATCCTTATCTGAGAAGGACTTTACCCTGGTGCCCTGGAAAACATGGCTCTTGCCGCCGTTGCAAATGGCTACAAAGCGAATATCACTCTGTCCGATGGCAAGTTAGGTCCGATTCAGGACAACATCGAACCCATACTCGTGGCCCAAATTAATTTGTCTTAAGGAAAGAAGAAGCGAAGCAGTCTCTATGGTGCCATTCCACAGCGCCACACGAACCGTGGTGTTTACGATCCCAAGTGGGCACTGCCACCTGAGGTTTTTGCGGACATAGAATGCATGGCTAAGGATGAAAAGCAAATAAAAGTGCTGCTCTTTACGTCGGAGGTAGATAAGGCTAAATACATCAAAGCTGTAATCAAGTCCACAGAAGAAATCATTGCAGACGCGGATATGGTGCATGATAGCCAACAATGGTTTCGACTAAGCTGGCAAGATGTTCAAAAATTTCGTGATGGTCCAACAGTCGATGCTTTTGGCCTTTCTCCTATTTTATCGGCAATTGTTAAGATGCTTCCTCCTCTATCGGCGGAAACAAACCACGAGCAATGGCTTAGTGCGACCCGAAACGTACATTTGGCTAAATATCAGGTTTTTGGGTTAATCGTGGTGCGTGACCTCTATGACCGAGCGCAAAATTTACGTGCAGGACGTTTATGGCAGCGGCTACATCTTTTGGCTACAACCAAAGAGATAGCTATGCATCCTATTAACCAATCAATAGAGATGGTGGATCGGGAGATGTCGTTGGCCAAGCCTCCTCTAACAGCGCATGTTTTGGCTGATCTCACTGGTCATCCTGCATGGAAACCGACCTTATTCTTTCAGGATAGGTTATCCCGTAAGGAAAGCACTTGAGAGTCCTCGTAGATCCGTGGATGATGTAATTGTTTAATTCAAACAGGAAGCTGAATCTGGATTTACAGCATGAGAAAATTAATCCCGGCTAACAAAAAATACAGATGACCTCCATCGTCGGCAGCTGATTTTAGCGTGTATGCCGGGCATGGCACAGAGATAGCGGTGTGAACCAGGTATAAGCGGAGCCGAAGGTTAGGAAAAGGGCAAGGGCTTCACCGTGAGATGGGGTCTGAAGGAAGCCCAATCCAGAAGTGCGGGGCGACGAATCCCGCAGAGCGGGAATACGAGGTGTGGTACATCCGGGACGAAGTCCTCCATCCGCTTACATGTCATTTTCGACATAATCGGCCGAACCGCCCTGGTGCGTGATCCGTATGCAGGGTGGTGTGGGAGGAGGGAAGTCGTGAGGTTCCTCCCTATCCCGATTAGGCAAAAATTATTTATATCAAGTGCTATAATATAGAAAGTCAAGCTCTCCGACAAAGGTCGGAGCTTTCGGCAAGGTGCATTGTAAAGATTAATCATGGAGGTAAAAATGGAAACTTTAAAAAAAGTAGCTTTAACCGCAATTTCCAAATTGCCGGACAGTGTTAATATTGATGAAATCATGTATAGGCTCTACGTAATTGATAAGGTACGTAAAGGGAAGGAAGCAGTAGAAAAGGGAGATGTAATATCAATTGAAGATTTAAGAAAAGAAATGGAATCATGGTAAAATGGTCTCTTCCTGCAAAAGAGGATTTAAGACGTATTCATGATTATATATCAATAGATTCTAAATTTTATGCAAAAAAGATATCACAAGATATTGTTGAGAAAGCAGAGAAATTAAATGATTTTCCCAACTGTGGCAGAGTAGTGCCGGAAATAGGAGATTCAAATATAAGGGAACTTATCATCTATTCTTATCGCCTTGTTTATGAAATTAATCCAACAGTAATAGAAGTTCTTGGTATTATTCATGGGAAGCAAGATTTTCCATCTGCTGAATTTGGTACATTGAGGAAATAGCTTGGTTCCTTTAAAAAATTGGAGACAAGCCTACTTTGAAAAACACTTAATAATAAACCTCAGCGAATCTCTTTGTGGACGTTGTTGCACACTATGCAAAACTATTGAGAGGCAAGAAAACAAGGTTGTAGAATTCTACCATGCCACGACAGCCAAGATTTAGACCTACCTGGAGCCTGCAACCCTATAATAGTCAATACGTCAATTAAAGTTATGTCTTTCAGATAAGACAATAACGGACATAATCAAAGAAGTCAAGCTCTCCGGCCAAAGGTCGGGGCCTTCGGCAAGGTGCATTGTAATATTGACAGTTTTCGACGGATACTGGTTTAATATACAACAGTGATTAAGCAAACCGACAAGATATGGATGGACGGCAGGTTTGTGGACTGGGATGATGCACAGGTGCATCTACTCACGCATACCCTTCATTACGGCCTCGGTGTGTTTGAGGGTATCAGGTGTTACAAGTCATCCGAGGGTCCTGCTATTTTCAGATTAAGGGAGCATGTGGAGAGGCTCTACCTGTCAGCCAAGATCTTTCTTATCGATATCCCTTACGCTGCAGAGGATATAGAAAAGGCAATAATAGAGACGGTAAGGATAAATAATGTGCAAGAGTGTTACATCCGGCCCCTTGTATTTATCGGATATGGCGAAATGGGTTTATATCCCAAGGTCAACCCGATAAACGTTGCCATTGCTGTCTGGCCGTGGGGGGCATATCTTGGTGATGACGGGCTGAGGAATGGCATCAGGGTCAAGACCTCATCCTTTATCCGGAATCATGTCAATTCAAACATGTCCAGGGGAAAGGTCTGTGGATACTACGTTACTTCCCAGCTTGCAAAAAAAGAGGCTGTCACATGCGGCTATGATGAGGCGCTCTTACTTGATACGGAAGGCTACGTCTCAGAGGGAAGCGGTGAAAATATCTTTATAGTCAGGGACGGTGTAGTGAAGACCACCCCGCTTACTTCCATTCTTGAGGGAATCACCCGTGACAGCATAATTACAATAGCAAAAGAGGAAGGAATAAAAGTGCTTGAGGAGAGATTTACGAGGGATGAGATATATATTTCGGATGAGGCTTTTTTTACAGGTACAGCGGCTGAAATAACACCTATCAGGGACTTCGACAGCAGGGCGGTAGGATCAGGTGAGCCGGGGGAGATTACCCGAAGGTTGCAGAAGATATTCTTCAGTATCGTTAGAGGGGAGAACAGGAAATATCATAGCTGGTTGACTCATATTTGAACGAAATACGAGATATGAATAAAAAAAAGGCCTTCATCTGAAGGCCTTTTTTTATTCCTTGACATCAATTAGCAGCCTGTAATAACCTTCCTCTTCTTCTTATGGCACTTCTTGCAGTTTGTCGGTTTGAATGCCTTCACACCATTGTGGCAGGTACCACAGAACTTGCCGGCCCTGATATCCTTCATGGTGATCTTGTCGGCGCCCTTCTTCATCTTGAAGACCTTTGGATGACAGTTGTTGCACTTCATGCCGGCATCAGCGTGTATTTTCCCGCTAAAAACAACTGTTCCCATCTTTGTTTCGAACTTCAGGGTTTTCCCCGGTGGTACTGCCATGGCTGTGCCTATGAAGGCAAGGGCCATTGCCAAAGCAACTGTGAGTATCAGCAACTTCTTCAAAATCTTCACCTCCTTTCGTCATTGATTTTTTTTTGCAGTTACAGCACTAATTAAAGCAACGGGATGTTAGTAACATCAAGCTGCGTTTAAATCTTTAATATCTCAATTTAATAATTTAATATTCCAAATAGTATCAATCAAATAACATGCCAGCTTGTAAGGGGCTGTTGCCTGAATCGAAAAATGACATTTACCATCATTCTGAATCCCGAATCAAGTTCGGGAAATCTAATAAAACAACGAGTTGCAAGACTACGAAACAATGCCCCGGGAGTTTTCAGGTCACATGGTTCAGAGCCTGCCCTGAATTTATTTCAGGGGTGACAATTTATGGTTCGGGCAACAGCCTGATAAGACTCCGTCCGGTTTTTAAAAAAATAAATTGCCCGGAGAGATCCCTCTGTGAGGTTCCTATATGAGGTTCCTATATGAGGAATTCCCCTCCTCAATTAAGTAGAAATATATTAAAAGTACAAATAAAACAATAAGAAATAAAAATGTAGTTTTATATCATATAAAATTCAAATCATGACCTTCTTTATGATAGTAATTTGAATGCCTAAAAAAATATACACTAAACCGTTAAATATGTCAAGACTTTTTTTGCCTGATTTTTTTTGCCTGTGAAGAGCTCAAATAATTACGACCTGAATTGGGCGATTATATGATTGGCTGATACACGGCACAGGGTTTTCACTCATTATCATCCCGGCATCCGGTCCGGACTCCGGGCCAACTTTGCAATTCAATCGTCGGGTGGATCTATTGAAAACCTTTCAACCCCGATACCATTGTATCTTCCGGTGTGCTGCTTTCTTTTTTAAGTCAAGCTCTTCGACCAAAGGTATGGGCTTTCGGAAGGAGCGTTGTAAAGGAACCGTTCAATTCAGGTATACTATTTATCATGAAGGCAGTAGCGGGGTTTTATCAGTTTAATCCGGCCTTCGGTGAGAAGGAGCGGAATATTGAGAAGATCAGAGATGCCTTATGCAGTATAGAGGCTGATCTGGTCGTGCTCCCGGAATTCTTTGCAACCGGATACCAGTTTATTAGTCCTGAAGAGGTGTCTGAGCTTGCCGAAGCCGTGCCCGGCGGGATGACAACGGATATTCTTGTTGAACTGTCAAGGAAGGAAAATATGTACATTATTGCAGGATTAGCGGAGAAGGCCGGAGATGCATTCTTTAACTCCGCTGTAATCACAGGACCTGAGGGGTTTATGGGATGTTACAGGAAAACGCATCTCTTCTATGAGGAGAAGCTGTTCTTTTCTCCCGGCGACAGCGGTTTCAGGATTTGGAAGACAGGCATCGGGAATATAGGCGTGATGATCTGCTTTGACTGGTTCTTTCCCGAATCCATGAGGACTCTGGCCCTTATGGGCGCAGATATCATTGCACATCCATCCAATCTGGTGCTTCAGCACTGCCCGGGATCAATGCCCGTCAGGTGTCTTGAGAACAGGGTCTATGCCATAACTGCAAACAGGACAGGGAAAGAGGACAGGAAGGATGGTGCTCCCCTGGAGTTTATCGGGATGAGCCAGGTAGTGGCGCCGTCAGGGGAGGTGGCAATTCGTGCTTCCGCGGACGAGGAGATCTTGCTTGTTACGGAGGTGGATGCCGAGGAGTCTAAAAACAAGCAATTAAACGAATTCAACGACCTCTTCAGAGACAGACGCCCGGACCTTTATAGGCTTCGATGATCTTTACAATGCACCTTGCCGAAAGCCCAGACCTTTGGTCGAAGAGCTCGACCGTCGTGCAATCATCATTTGGAGTCTGCCCGGTAACTCATTTATTCCGTCGTTCCGGTGGATAGGCTGTGTCTCAACTGTCATCCATGTAAAGAATAGTGAGATTATATGGGTCTTCAGGATTGTGACACCCCATGTTTGCAGGAAGGACGTCGTAAGGACAATTGGAAGGGAAATCGCTCTATTCAGGCAGCCGGATTTAAATGAACGAACTTACGCTTGACAGTATATGTAATATCAGGCTGTATCAGAGCAGGAAGGGATACCGCTTTTCCATAGACCCTGTCCTTCTTTCAGGTTTTGCCGGGATATCCGGTAAGATGAAGACCGTGGCGGATCTCGGTGCAGGGACCGGCGTAATAGGGTTAATCCTTGCAGGGAGATATGCACATATATCGGTTACACTTATTGAGATGCAGGAGAGCCTCGCAAATCTCGCGGAGAGGAACATTTCCCTGAACCATCTTCAAGGGAGGGTCAAGACGGTATGCGCTGATATTTCTCGCTTGCGGGACGGCGGATACCCTGACCTCCGTCCGGGTTCTTTTGATTGTATAGTTACCAATCCTCCCTTCCGGTCAGTGGGCTCAGGGAGGATAAGCACCATTGATGAGAAGGCTATCGCCCGTCATGAGATAGCGCTTACCCAGGAGGATCTGATAGCCGGTTCCGCCTTCCTTTTGAAAAACAGCGGGAGGTTCTTTATCGTCTATCACCCCGTCCGGTTGACTGAATTGATAACCTGTATGAGGAATCTTAAAATTGAGCCGAAGAGAATGCGGTTTGTACATCCGGAGACGGGCAAAGAGGCCACGATGGTGCTTATAGAAGGCATTAGATCAGGGGGAGTGGAACTGAAAGTGGAACCGCCCCTTTATATCTATTCTCCGGATGGTGAATATACGGATGAGGTTGCCCGTATGCTGGGTAGTTTCCAGATTCAGTTATAAATAGAGTCTGTGTATAAATCGCAGTCATTAGTCATTCCCGCAATCCCGAATGCATTCGGGAGCCGGGAATCCTTCTTGAGGAATGATTCCGGACAAGCCGGAATGACGGAATAGAAAGCCGGAATGACGGAAAAACGGCAACTGTTCGATTTTATACACGGGCTCTAATTCGCAGCTATAATTCATGGCAGGGGCGGTATGATGGGGTCTTCACCCGTTTCCGGCCCGGCACACGGTCGGCCCCGGGGGAGGATATCTTGCAAATCACCGTACCGTACCGGTGAATCCAAGGCAAAATCAAATGGATGCTTCATGGTAATGCAGCAGATAACGTCAACTTTTACAATGCACCTTGCCGAAAGCCCCGACCTTAGGTCGGAGAGCTTGACGGGTTAGTATCAGGGGTTTATCCTGGTTATCAGTATTTGCCGGTTTTGCGGTATAATAATACAATTCCGGAGAAGGGAACGATAAGTGATTGGCATTATCAGTGGAAAACTTCTGACAAAGAGTCCCGAATACATAGTTGTTGAGGCCGGCGGCGTGGGTTATGAGGTCTCAGTCCCCGTCAGCGTTCTTTCCGAACTGCCTGACGTCGGGAGTGATGTTGTCATTTATATTCACATGAATGTGCGTGACGATGCAATCGATCTGTACGGATTTCTTGACGCACAGGTCAAGAGGGTCTTCAGGATGCTACTCGGTGTTACGGGTGTTGGACCAAGGCTTGCTCTGAACATACTTTCCGGGGATTCAGTAGAGGATTTCCTCCGGGCTATCGAGACGGAAGACACGGGTTTTTTGACAAGGCTCCCCGGGGTTGGAAAAAAGACGGCGCAGAGGATGATCTTTGAGTTAAAGGAAAAACTGCCCTCCTCAGGGGTTGAGAGAGACAGGGTTTATGATGACACCCTTTCAGCGCTTGTGAACCTCGGTTATAAAAAGACCACTGCGGCCCAGGTCCTTGAACGTCTTTACAGAAACGGTATGAGGGATATAGAGGAGCTTCTCAGGGAGTCTTTAAAGTATCTTAATAAATAAGAGTGGTGTGAGGATGGAAGATCAGGGAAAGACAGAGAGAGAGCCTGAGGCATTACAGGAGGATATCCAGATTGATATAGCCCTCAGGCCGAGGGGGTTTGATGAGTTTATCGGTCAGGAAAAGATAAAGGACAATCTCGGGGTATTTATTGAGGCTGCAAGAAAGAGGGGCGAGGCGCTTGATCATGTCCTGTTCTATGGACCGCCGGGGCTTGGCAAGACTACCCTTGCCCACATAATATCCCATGAACTCGGGGTAACCATCAGGGCCACATCCGGGCCGATACTTGAGAGGCCGGGTGACCTTGCCGCAATACTCACTAACCTCAACGAGCACGATATACTCTTTATTGACGAGATTCACAGGATGCCGAGAATAGTTGAGGAAGTGCTTTATCCGGCCATGGAGGATTATCACCTTGACATTATAATAGGGCAGGGGCCCAATGCAAGGACCCTTAAGGTAAACCTTCCCCATTTTACGCTGGTGGGCGCCACAACAAGGACAGGCCTCCTCACCTCCCCGTTAAGGGACCGCTTCGGTGTGATCATAAGGTTACAGTACTATGGTCCCGAAGACCTGAAGAGGATAGTGAAAAGGTCCTCCGGCATCCTATGTGTATCGATAACCGATGAGGCCTCCTATGAGATTGCAAGGAGATCAAGGGGGACCCCAAGGATCTCGAACAGGCTTTTAAGGAGGGTTAGGGACTTTGCCCAGGTGAGGGGTGACGGGTCCATCGACGTCGATATCACACGGCATGCCCTTGAGTCTATGGATGTTGACGAACGCGGGCTTGATGAGATGGACAGGGGGCTGCTGAAAATAATAATTGAGAAGTACAGTGGCGGGCCGGTCGGGATCGAGACCCTTGCAGCTTCTCTCAGGGAAGACAAGGAGACCATCGAGGATGTATATGAACCCTTTCTGCTGCAGGAAGGCCTTATCGAGAGGACGTCGCGCGGAAGGCTTGCCACCCGTGGCGCATATGAGCATCTCAGAATCGATATACCCCAGAGTCTTTTCTAAGGAGAACCCACCTTCAGAAGGAGTTTTTAATGAGAAAGGCGATCTTGAAGTTCCTGGTCTGTTTTATCGCGGTGTTCGGTGCATTGATTATGAAGTCATATGCCGGTAATCTTCCAGTTTATAATCTGAAGGTCGGTTTGGACCTTGCGGATGGAATAGTTTCAGGAGTTGCCCTGATCGAAGTACCCGCCGGTATTAACTTACGTCTGAAAACAGGGGGATTGCAGGTTGACGGTCTGTTTGTAAACGGGAGGAGGTACGATATTGCGGGGAATAAATGGAACCTCTTTGAAGAGAGCAAAGAGGCCAAGGTCATAGAGGTGCGCTACTCCTTAAAGACGGGGGTGACGGATTCACCGGATGGACAACCCGAAAGTATCATAACCCCTTCCGGCGCAGTGCTTCTTGCAGGGTGGTACCCCGAACCCGAGGGGTTTTTCCGGTACAGTTTGACTGTGACGGTTCCCGATTGGCTCGAGGTGATTTCAGAGGCACAGGCAAGGCAGGTATATTCAGATGAAAAAGGCAAACGGATCATCTTTGACGCCCCTTTTCCCATGAAGGGGATTACCCTTGTTGCCGGCCGGTATGAAAAGAAAGAGGAGGAATACAACGGGGTTCTTCTGGATACTTATTTCTTCCCGGAAGACATTGGTTTAGCAGATGAGTATCTCGAATACTCCAGGAGGTATATTAACCTCTATGAGCCTCTTTTCGGCAGGTTTCCATACAGGAGGTTCTCCATAGTCGAGAACCGGTATCAGACAGGGTATTCCTTCCCGACATACACGCTGCTTGGTTCAAAGGTGATCAGGCTTCCTTTCATTGTAAGGACCTCCCTTGGCCACGAGATACTTCACCAGTGGTTTGGTAATTACGTCTATGTGGACTATGAAAAGGGGAACTGGTCAGAGGGGCTGACTACCTACCTTGCAGATCACTGGTATGAGCACCTTGCGGGAAGGGGAGCTGAATACAGGAAAAAAATCATGGTTGATTATATGAATTACGTCAATACCGGCAACGAATTCAGTCTCAGGGAGTTTCAGAGCAGGTCCGGCCTTGCATCGAGGGCGATCGGATACGGCAAGGCGGCAATGTTTTTTCATATGCTCAAGAAAGAGATAGGGGACGGGGCTTTTTTTAATGCCCTGAAAAATATTATCTCCGGCTTTAAGTTCAAGGATGCCTCCTGGGATGACCTTGTGGATGCATTCTCTTCAGCAAGCGGCAGGGACTTAGGGGATTATGCCCGTGAGTGGCTCGACAGGAAAGGCCTGCCCGATATCGGTATAGAGAATTCGGAAGTGATATTCAGGAAAGGGAAGTATCTGCTCCGCTTTGAGATAGTACAGCGGGGGGAGGTGTATAAATTGAGACTTCCTGTTAAGGTGATCTCGGGCAGGAAGGAGACAGGATTTATTATACCCGTCGATAGTAAACATACATACTTTGAGAAGAAACTTGATGAAAGGCCGGAGAGGTTTATTGTCGATGGGGAATATGATGTTATGAGGAGACTTACCGGGAGGGAGGTGCCCCCCGTCATATCCGCCTTTTCCGGTGACAGGGACAGCATCGTGGTGATACCCGGAAGGTACAGGGAACTTTTCGGAGATGCCGTCGGCTTCCTTGAGAAAAAGGGCTACAAGGTGAAGGACGAGAAGGAAGTGGGGATGGATGACATCAGGGAGAACTCCCTGTTGTTGTTTTCAACGGATAACGTTATTTACAGGAGGCTTTTTGCCGGGACCCCGCTTCCCGGAGGGGGGCTTGTCCTGAAGGTTAACAGGAATCCCCTTAACAGTGACAAGGTGGTGGTGGTGGTGGATGCAAAAGACAGAGGGGAGGTGTCTCAGGCATTCGGGAAGCTGTTCAGGTATGGCAACTATTCCCTTCTGGTTTTCGATAACGGAAAGAATGTAAGGAAGGAGACAGGTAAGTCGGATAGTGGAATAATAACAGACCTGACGGTCCGTGCCGGGGTTGTCGAGACGGGAGGCCTGGACAGCCTGAGCAGACTTGTTGAGAATATTAAGGACAGGAGAGTGGTCTATGTCGGTGAGGTCCATACCGAGTACTCCCACCATGTCATGCAGTATGAGATCATAAAGAGGCTCTATGATGCCGATGGGAAGGTGATAGTTGGTATGGAGATGTTCCAGCGTCCATTTCAGAAATATCTCGACATGTATATAAAGGGGGAGATATCAGAGGCCGAGATGCTAAAAAAGACGGAGTATTTCAAGCGGTGGACCTACGATTACAACCTCTACAGGGATATCCTCCAGTTTGCCCGTTCAAGAAAGATCAAGGTAGTTGCCCTGAACGTACGGAAGGAGTTGCTTGAGAAGGTATCAGCCGGGGGGCTGGAGTCACTGACGGAGGAGGAGCTGAAAGAGGTTCCACAGGACATGGATATGACAAACGAGGTGTACAGGACTCACCTGAGACAGATATACGGGCGCCATTCGAAGAAGACGAGAAAGGATTTTGATACGTTCTACCAGTCACAGCTGTTATGGGACGAAACAATGGCCGAAACCACCGCCGAGACCCTTGAGGCATACCCGGACTATCAGGTGGTTGTTCTGGCGGGTGACGGGCATGTCCAGTACTCCTGGGGTATTCCCGACAGGGTGTCAAGGCATATAAAGGTCCCATCGGCGGTAATTATCAATTACGGAGGAGAAGAGATAGACAGAAAGCTTGCGGATTTTGTCCTTTTCCCATCCTATATTGAAACACCTGAGAGTCCCAGGCTGATGGTTTTTCTCAAGGACAGCGATGAGGGGGTATCTGTTGAGAAGGTAATGGAGAGTGGTCCTGCAGGCAGGGCTGGTATTCAGGAGGGAGACATCATAACGGCCCTTGACGGGCTGACAGTGAAGGATATTCAGGATATAAAGATCTTTCTTGTGGGCAGGAACAGGGGAGACAGGATAAGGGTAAGGCTTCTCAGGAAGTACTTTATCTTCGGGAGTGAGAAACTGGAGGTGGAGGTGGATTTATGAGCCCGGCATGTTACTTTCATCATTTTTGGAACATATCGGCAGATAGGCCCTTGCGTTCAGGTCAAGAGTTGCGAGGTTGCCCATTAGCAGATGGAGGTGCCCGGAGGCCGCAATCATTGCAGCGTTGTCTGTACAGAGTTCCCTGGGCGGCAGGTAAAGGGTAATGCCGGAAGATTCGCACATGTTTTTAAAGAATTCTCTCAGTTCCCTGTTTGCCGACACTCCACCGGAAATGGTAAGTCCTCTTAACCCCTCTTTTTTCAGGGCCGCTATGGTTTTTTTTACAAGGACATCCACAACAGCCCGCTGGAAGGATGCACAGATGTCTTTAACGGTCTCCTCATTGAGCGAGTTATTCTCTCTTAATTTCGCGGTAACGTTTCTGACCGCGGTTTTCAGTCCACTGAAACTGAAGTCGTATCCTTTGGTAAGCAAAGGCCTTGGGAGACGTATTGCTTCGGGGTTGCCCTTCCCTGACAGGGAATCTATCGCAGGTCCACCGGGATAACCGAGTCCGAGGAGTTTGGCAACCTTGTCGTATGCCTCACCGGCGGCATCATCCCTCGTGCTGCCGATCTCCCTGTATCTAGCGAATGCATCAACCCTTATAAGTATAGTATGCCCCCCCGAAACCACAAGGGACAGGAAGGGGTAGGGGGGCGCCTGCTCACAGAGGAAGGCGGAGTATATGTGTCCTTCGATATGGTTTATACCAAGAAGGGGGATGCCCTTTGCATAGGACAGCGCCTTGGCAAAACAGCAGCCGACAAGAAGAGATCCCACAAGCCCCGGCCCTATACAGACGGCGATCCCCGAGAGGTCTTCAGGTGTGACTCCTGCGATTTCAAGCGCCTCAGTTACAACAGGCCATATCATCACAATGTGGCTTCTTGAGGCAAGCTCGGGTACAATGCCGCCGAACCTGCTGTGGATTTTTGCCTGGGATGATACAACGTTGGAGAGTATCTCCCTGCCGGATTTTACTACTGCTGCAGAGGTGTCATCGCAGGATGTATCTATAGCGAGGATTAATGTCTCCCTGTCCGTCATTGCCTGATAAGGGTCGTTCCTTCGGGGAGCTTAAAGGTGAATGTTGCCTCCGGTATTTTACCGTTGACGGTTAAATCCATAACCTCAATCTCGGTCCTGTTGCCGTATTGGTCTGAAAAAATTATCCTCTTAACAGGGAAGGGGGCTTCATCCAGCACAAGCTCCAGGGATCTTATAACGGATGAACCCTTTGGGTGCAGGATGATTCTGTTTCCTTCCTCCTTAACGGAATAGTCTTTTTCTATGTCGTCAAGGTTCAGAAGAATACGCAGGGGGGACCTCTCCATCCCGAATCTGTTAATGTCCGAAATAAAGGCCTGCGACTCGGAAGGCTGGTAGATGATTATCTCATCTCCCTTGAGATACACCGTGTCAGAGCTTCCACTTGTATAGTTCCACCTCATAAGACCTGGCCTTTTCAGATAAAATTCTCCTTTGAAGAGGGTGTTTTTTTTGAGATCATTAATGTAGGTCTTTTGGACAAAGCCGCCCTTCAGTGTCTCAATGTTCAGGTAACTCCTCTTCAGGCGCTGGAGTGCGGAGCCGTTGATTGAGAAGGCTGTATTAAACATTAAAAGCAAAAGGACAGCAGCGATTACAGGGCTATATGAAAGTGAAGTTTTCATCATTTTACATCCTTCATGCCAAGCACTACTTTAAATGTCTTGAGTATTATAAAGATATCGAGCCACAGGGACCAGTTCATTATATACCACATGTCAAGTCTTATTCTGTAAGGGTAGGTCGTGTTGCTTCTGCCGCTTACCTGCCACAGGCCGGTAATACCCGGTGGGACAGAGGTTATAATGTCCAGTTTGTCCTCAATTGCGGATTTTTCCCTTATCAGGTAGGGTCTTGGTCCTATCAGGCTCATCTCTCCCTTTAATACGTTGAAGATCTGGGGTAATTCATCGAGAGAGGTCTTCCTGAGGAACTTCCCTATCCTCGTAACCCTCGGGTCATCGGTTATTTTCCAGTACTGTTCCCATTCCTTCCGTGCAACACTGTTGCTTTCTATAAGCTGCTGCAGAATCTCCTCGGAGTCCTTATGCATCGTCCTGAACTTGTAGCATTTGAACTGCCTGCCTTTACTGCCGATCCGGTTATGGGAATATATAACGGGGCCGGGGGTTTCAAGTTTAATAAGTATCCCGATAATTGCCGTCAACATCAGAAGAAAGGGCAGCAGGAGTATGCCGATAGACAGATCAAAGGCCCGCTTGATTAACCGGTTTGTGAAGGATTTCAGGTTGTTCTGGATATTGAGAAGGAATATCTCTTCATAGAAGAGATGCAGCAGTTCGGTGTTCAGGAGGGCGATGCCGTAGAGTTCCGGAACAAGAATCGTGTGCCTGACATGTTTCTGAACATCCCCGACGATCTTTGAGAGGGGAGTTGCAGCAAGTGACGGCGTTGCAATGATTATGGTCTGCACCCCGAATTCCTTTACGAATTTAGGAAAATGCCTTATCTTACCAAAGACCTTTTTATCTTCGACAAAGGCGCCGGTCTTGCCGGGGTCGTCATCAAGGAATCCGATTACATCGTATCCGATATGCCGTTCTCTCTGTATCCATTTCAAGACAAGCCTTCCGGCATTGCCGGCGCCGAGTATGAGGACCCTCTCTTTACATACACCTATTTTATAGAGAATTTTCTTTCCCCATAGCCTGAAGATGGGGAAAATGATCAGGGAAGTGATCCACAGGGACAGAAGCACAAGTCGTGATACACTGTCGGACATCTTCCCCAGAGTGACTATCGTCATAATAACAAGGACGGATAAGGTTATGGATTTTGCCAGTTTCTTGTTTTCATCCCAGAAGGGGAGTCTTGTTGTATAGAGGCGCTCGTATGCTATGAAGAATACGAAGAGTGCAGGCATCCAGAAGAATTTGATGGCGTATGGAAATGTAAAGAGGAAGGGCGATAGATCCGGTATTATTTTCGGAAGAACAACCGCCCTGAGTTCACAACTGAGATAGAGGGAGACAGTATAACTTATTATATCGATAAGTATTACCGACAGGATCTGAAGGATGGGTTTCATCTTGAGATACCCTTATGAAATCCTGAAATCATTGAGTTCATAGTTTGATGTTTCCATTTAAAAAGCTATCTGCTATAATAATGACATATTTATAACAGGATGTAATGTCCGGAAATTGCATAACAGGCTTCAACCTGTAACGGGTTGTTGAAAAACCCGTTAAACCCCGCGATCGGCCCGATGTCCTGTTCAGTTTTAATAGGTTAAAACTCATCAGTGGATATTATACAATTATGAAGGCACTAATCTTAAGTGGTGGTAAGGGAACAAGGCTTCGTCCCCTTACGCATACTATGGCAAAGCAGCTTGTTCCTGTTGCCGGAAAGCCCATTCTTGGATATGTGGCTGACCATATTTCGGATGCCGGTATCAAGGAGGTAGGGGTAATTACCTCACCTGACACCGGCAGTGAAGTGAAGGCATATCTTGGAACGGGAAGAAAGTGGGGAGTCAGGTTTACCTATATAAGGCAGGATGAACCCCTGGGGCTTGCTCATGCAGTGATGGTTGCGCACGAGTTTCTCGGGAGGGATGACTTTGTCATGTATCTCGGGGACAACCTCATGGGGCAGGGTATCAGGGAAGCGGTAAGGAGGTTTAAAACCGACGATGCCGATGTCTTTATTTACCTTAAAGAGGTTGACAATCCAAGGCAGTTCGGTGTTGCGGAACTGAAGAGCGATGGCAGTATCAAACGGTTGGTCGAGAAACCATCAAGACCACCTTCAAACCTGGCCCTTGTTGGTGTTTATGTCTTCTCCGAGAGGATACACGAGGCAATATCCATGATCAGTCCTTCAAAGAGGGGGGAGCTGGAGATTACCGATGCCATTCAGAAGCTTATACTGATGAACCGTGTCGTAAAAAGTGAGGTTCTGGAGGGATGGTGGCTTGATACCGGTAAAAAGGACGATCTTTTGCAGGCGAACGATACAGTGCTGGATGAGTATGTAAGGAGATCCATAAAGGGCAGGATAGATAAAAAAAGCAAGGTTCTTGGAAGGGTGGATATCAACAACGGCAGTTCGGTAAAGAACTCCGTAATTCGTGGTCCTGTCAGGATTGGCAGAAAGAGTGAGATAGTGAATTCCTTTATCGGGCCCTATACGAGCATAGGCGAGGGGGTGAGGATTTACAACTCGGTGGTTGAACACTCCGTTATTCTTGATGAAACGGTGATAAGGGATATAGGGAGGCTGGAGGACAGTCTTATCGGCAGGTCCGCACAGGTTTTACGTGGTAATCACAGACATAAGGCCCTGAGGCTCATGGTTGGTGATGATTCCACGATAGAGGTGTAATGGTTCAGGATTTATCTGTAGCGGCACCGGACGTTATCTGATGTGTAACCTTGGTTGAAGAGAGGATATGAACTGTTGACCGGCTTCAGAAATGGAGATATCGAGGGGATCCTTGTTAAGTCCCTGAAGGTATTTAAGGATGAGCGTGGCTGGTTGACCGAGCTTTTCAGGGATGATGAGCTTTCCGAAGGGCTCCATCTGCCGATGTGCTATCTTTCGCTTACATATCCCGGGGTTGTAAGGGGTCCACATGAGCACAGGGAACAAACGGACTACTTCTGTTTCTTCGGTGAATTTCACCTCTACCTCTGGGACAACAGGAGAGGCTCTCCAACCTACCGTAATCACAAAGTAATAGAGGATACGGAGAAAAAGACGGTGATCGTGCCGCCGGGTGTTGTGCATGCCTATAAAAATGCAGGCAAGGGGGAGGGTTTTGTACTGAACTTCCCGGACAGGCTTTTCATGGGATGGGGGAAGGAGGAAGAGGTTGACGAGATCAGATACGAGAATGATCCGGATAGTCCCTTCAAGCTTTAAACGGAAACATGTTTTAACGGAAACCGCTATCCTGATTCACGGTTTTGGAACCGCTCGATCAGGCGGGAAATAACCTTCAGGGAGAAGACTTGTGAGGATACTCGTAACAGGTGGATATGGCTTTATAGGATCAAATTTCGTAAGGTTCATGTTGAGACATTATGATGATTGTGAAATCGTCAATCTCGATGCCTTGACATACGCGGGGAACAGGGAGAATCTCAGGGATATTGAGCCTGATGGGAGATACACCTTTGTTCATGGAAGGATAGAGGATGCCCGGGTTGTTGCAGAGGCCCTGAGAGGGTGTGACGCAATTATTAACTTTGCAGCAGAGAGCCACGTGGACCGGTCTATCGAGGATGCCCACCCCTTTCTTAAGACGAACGTTACCGGCCTTCAGGTTTTGATTGATTCAGCCAGGACCGGGGGTGTCAAGAGGTTCGTTCATCTCTCTACCGATGAGGTGTATGGGAGTCTTGAAGATGATACCGGGTCATTTGCAGAGGAATCTCCACTTATGCCGAACTCACCTTATTCCGCATCCAAGGCGGCCGGTGACCTGCTGATACGTTCATATATCCGGACATTTAATCTGCCTGCAATAATCGTAAGGCCCACCAACAACTACGGTCCCTACCAGTATCCGGAGAAATTCATTCCCCTTATGATAACCAACCTCCTCGATGAAAGGGCCGTGCCCGTGTATGGAGAGGGACTGAACATCAGGGATTGGCTCTATGTTGAGGATACATGTTCGGCGCTGGACAGGATATTACGCGAGGGGCAGCCTGGCGAGGTTTATAATGTCGGGGGGGGCAATGAGATAAGGAACCTTGATGTGGTCAGGGCAGTCATCTCAAAAATGGGTCTGAGTGAGGACAGTATTGAGTTTGTCTCCGACAGGCCCGGTCACGACTACCGCTATTCGGTGGATTCAGACAGGATCAGGAGCCGTCTCGGCTGGCAGCCCCGAACAGACTTTGAGTCAGGCCTGGGAGAGGTTATAGGGTGGTACAGCCGTAATGAATGGTGGTGGAGGCCCCTTAAGGAGAAGCTGAAAAACGAAAGCAGGGGTTTCTGGACGGTCGCGGAGTGAGGGTCGTTGTCACTGGTGCGGAGGGGATGCTCGGCTCGGATCTTCTGCCGAAGCTGAAGGGCGAATATGATGTTATACCCTTTGGTCGCGAGGCCCTTGATATTTCCGATAGTGATCTTGTTTACAGGACGATATCATCCGTAAGGCCGGATATTCTTATAAACTGTGCTGCTTTCACCAATGTCGATCTTGCCGAGGTGCAGAGGGAGAGGGCCTTTGCCGTAAACGGCCTCGGTGTATTTAACCTGGTAAAGGCATGTTCTGATTTTAAGATCATTTTATGTCATGTGAGTACCGATTACGTCTTTGCCGGTATCGGTGAAAGACCATACTCCCCCTTCGATCCCACTGCGCCGATAAATTTTTACGGCGGGAGCAAGCTTGCAGGTGAGAAGTATATCCAGTGGTTCATGAAGGAGTATTTTATAATAAGGACCAGCTGGCTTTACGGGCTTAGGGGAAATAATTTCGTTAAGACCATCCTTGGACTGTCCCGGGAGAACGAGGAAATAAGGGTTGTCTCGGATCAGACAGGGTCTCCCACATGGACCGAAAACCTTGCCGCAGGTATCAGGAAGGTGATTGAATCCGGTGTTTTCGGTATCCACCATGTTACGGACAGGACTGATGGGGGGATAAGCTGGTATGACTTTGCCACGGAGATTGTAAGGCTATCGGGTCTGGGTACCAGGGTCGTGCCGGTTTCTACCGCCGACTTTCCTACAGAGGCAAGGCGTCCGGCATACTCGGTGCTTGATACCTTTTATACCGAGGTAGCCACAGGGTTTAAACCCCTGGACTGGAGGGCTTCTCTAAGTGGTTTTTTGGAGGATTATGGAAGAGCTGCGCTTAATCTGAAAAAAAACAGGGGGAAATTGTAAAATAGAACACTTTTGCCGTTGCCTCTGAGGTTATCAATGATTCCGGAATGGATAAAAAGGATCTCTATTGTAATACCCCTCTACAACGAGGAAGAAAACGTCAGGGAACTTCACAGAAGACTTGCGGATGTTCTCGATTCTCTGGGTAAGGGGTATGAGATAATCTATGTTGATGACGGCAGTGTTGACAGCACACCTGATATTCTTGAAGAGATCTCGGAAGGTAACAACAGTGTTCTTGTGCTGAGTCTGAGGAGGAACTTCGGTCAGACCGCTGCATTTGCTGCAGGATTTGATTTTGCAAGAGGGGATGTGATCATAACAATGGACGGGGACCTTCAGAACGACCCCGCGGATATTCCCCATCTCCTGGAAGAAATTGATTCCTGTGACCTGGTTAGTGGATGGAGAAAGGACAGGAGAGATCCCTTTCTCAGCAGGAGGCTGCCGTCAATGATTGCCAACTGGCTGATAAGCAAGGTGACAGGCGTTAAGCTTCATGATTACGGATGCTCACTCAAGGCATACAGGAGGGAGGTTATCAAGAACCTGAAACTCTATGGCGAGATGCATAGATTCATCCCCGCAGTTGCAAGTTGGTACGGTGTCAGGGTGACCGAGGTAGAAACCACCCACCATCCCAGGCTGCATGGAAAGTCCAAGTATGGTCTTTCAAGAACCATGAAGGTGGTTCTTGACCTCATAACGGTCAAGTTCCTGCAGAGTTTTTCTACAAAGCCGATACAGTTCTTTGGTTCCATGGGGCTTGTTTCAGGAGCGGCAGGGGTTTTAATCTCCATATACCTTTCTTTCAGGAAGATCTTCTTTCATGATTTAATTGGTGGAAGGCCTCTTCTGTTGCTCGGGGTGCTGCTTATTATC
Source organism: bacterium BMS3Abin08 (assembly GCA_002897935.1). Lineage (NCBI taxonomy): Bacteria > bacterium BMS3Abin08. The sequence goes on along the minus strand of BDTA01000046.1, from coordinate 78,194 downwards.
GTGGGAATTCAGTTGATCGGGATGGGATTAATCAGCGAAATGCTTGTGCGGGTTTATCATGAAAGCCAGAGAAAACCTATTTACGTAATCAAAAGGATAATTGGAAAAAAAGACAAATAAGCTGCTCCTTTTAGCTGCTAAAATAGCCGTCAGTGCATCCGTGCTTTATCTGATACTGAAAGAAACAGGTGCAGGTAAGGTCTTCGATGTACTACGGTCAATAAATCCCCTCTTTTTTTTTGGCTCTCTTTTGCTGTATGTTTTCTCTCTCTACATATCGAGTCTCCGATGGAGGCTTCTTCTCAGTAGATCCGGAACAGCGGCGGATCTGCCGCTGTCCCGGTTTTTTACACTCTACTTCATGGGCGCCTTTTTTAATAACATCCTGCCGGGAGTCATTGGAGGTGATGCCGTCAGGATATATTATCTTTACAGGGATACAGGTGATGCCCAATCTTCCATCGGCTCGGTATTTGCCGACAGGTATGTCGGGTTTGTTGCCCTTCTGACACTTGGCCTTCTGGCGCTTCCCTTTGGTTTTCAGAGAATCAGGGGGACGGGTATCGAGTGGATGATTCCCGTAATCGCACTGCTGTTTATCGTAGCAAGTGTTTTGATGTTTGGCCTTAGACTCGGAAAGCGATTTTCAAAGGTGAGGGGTTTTTATGACTATTTCACGAATCTCTGGAGGTCTCCTGCAATTCTCGTCAAGACGGTGACCCTCTCAATCATCATACAGGTGATCGGCATCTTTTGCGTGTACCTGATTTCAATCGGGCTCGGCTCGGATACGGATCTGATGGAGCTTTTTATCTTCCTTCCAATTATAATAACAGTTACTACCATTCCGATATCGATATCAGGACTGGGGCTGAGAGAAGGGGCCTTTGTCTTTCTTCTTGGATTCGTCGGGGTCAGACCGGAGGTTGCTGCATCGATTTCTCTGGCGTGGTTTTTTTCATATGCCCTCGGTTCAGTCCCCGGGGTCTTTTTTTACATGAGATGGAGAGTTAAGGGTGGAATTACAGGAACTGGCTTCACGGCATAACCCCAGAATAAAGAAGGTCCTTAAGATAAGGGAGAGGCCTGAGAAGTATGCCCCGTCTCATAGGGCTGTTGCAGGTGAGGTTGTCGTCGAAGGCCCCTTGAGTGTATTGCAGGCACTGCAGAGCAGGCACAGGATTAATTACGTGCTGCTTACGCAGGAGCTTGTGGAGGATGAGAGGCATGTCCAACTGCTTACGGAACTTCTTGAGAAAGAGGTCCCCCTGTATGTTGTTGACAGGATGCTGATGGATAAAATATCCGGCACGGAAACCCCTCAGGGGATGATCGGTGTTGTAAGGGTCGTAACAGAGAAACTGTCGGAACAAGACGTATCCGGCGATGCACTGTATGTTGTATCGGACAGGATACAGGATCCTGGTAATATGGGGACATTGATCAGAACGGCTGATGCTGCAGGAGTTGAGACGTTAATCTCTCTTAAGGGTTCAGTCAATCCCTTTAACCCGAAGTCGATAAGGGCCTCTGCAGGGAGTGTTTTTACCGAAGATATTGTCTTTTCAGACGAGGATGAATTTATTCAGTGGGCCCATGAAAGGGGCGTAAACATAGTTATTACCACTGGTACGGCTGAAAGGACCGTATACGAATATAAGCCCCGGGGGATCACTGCCCTGGTCTTTGGTAACGAGGGAGCCGGTGTCAGTGGTGTTATACTGAGGGCATCAACCGACAGTGTCAGGGTCCCGATTTACGGGGCTGCCGAGAGTCTTAATGTTGCCGCCGCCGCCGCAGTAATCATATATGAGATGGCCAGGAGGAGGAGGGGGCCGAAGGAGGGGGATTAATCTTCCTTCCCGCCATCATACCTCCAGACCTCTATAGCCACCTCCGGACATGACTCTGCACAGAGGGTGCATCCATTGCATTTATCCCCATCTGTAACTCTTGCAGTATGAAACCCCGATGAGTTGAGTTCCGACCCGAGGATAATGATTTTTTTTGGACAGGCAACAATACAGTAGCTGCAGCTCTTGCAGCGTTCCTTATCTATCTCAATTTTTCCCTTCATGCCGGATCTTTTAAACTATGGGCCTGTCCGTGTAATCGGACATGTATAGAGTCTGTGTATAAAGTCGAACAGTTGTCGTTATTCTGTCATTCCCCGAAAGCCTTCGGGGAATCGTTCTTTGAGAAGGATTCCCGTCCCGAATGCGTTCGGGCTTGCGGGAATGACAAATGACTGTCAAGCTCTCCGACCAAAGGTCAGAGCTTTCGGCAAGGTGCATTGTTATATTTATACACAGACACTATTTATTTAGCCTTGTTGTCATACTGAATTCATTTCAGCATCTCATGTTTGATGGCGTCGTAAAAAATCGATCTCCTGCGTCGTAGCGGGTACGTCCAATGCTCAACATACAATATGTATGCCTCCGCTTGGGCGACACCACTACTCCTTGTATATCGAATTTTTACTTAGCCATCCTAAAACGGTACGATGGAGTTTTTACGAGTCCATCATGTTTTAATATATTACAAACGTCCCCGGATCCTGAAACAATACACCGAGAGCCTTCGGGGCAGAGGGTTCAGAGCATGGCCCGTACTTGACCCGGACAGCCCTCCTGTCTCAGTTCAGGCTTCCCTGAAGCAGTTCCCTTGCGTGTTCCAGAGATGTTTCCGTAATGGTACCGCTCATCATCCTTGCTATCTCTTCTGTCCGCGATTCATCTTTCAGTTGAATCACCTCCACCTTTACCGTCCCTTTATCCGTTTCTTTATGAACGTAGAGGTGGTGATCCGCCTTTGAGGCTATCTGGGGGAGATGAGTGATACACAGCACCTGGTGATTCCCTGAGATGCCTTTTAATTTTCTTGCAACGGCATCGGCGGTTTTGCCCCCGACGCCTGAATCTATCTCGTCAAACACGAGTATGTTTCTTCTGTCGATTTCTGCAAAGGCACTCTTGAGGGCAAGCATGACTCTGGACAACTCTCCTCCCGATGCTATCTTATGGAGGGGTCTCGGAGGCTCCCCCGGGTTTGCAGAGAAGAGGAACTCAACCTTGTCCTTTCCTGTCGATGAGAGTTGCACCTGTGTGATCATTACCCTGAAGTCCGGATTTTTAATGGCAAGCTCCGACAGCATTTTCTTTATTATCCCTTCCACCCTTTCAGCGGTATCTTTTCTCTTTCTGCTCAAAGTGGTGGACATTTCCTCAAGCTCCTTCAGTATCTCCTTGCTTTCATCTCCTGTTTCCACGTATTTTCCACTTATCTCTTCCAGTTCACTCAGCTCATCTTCAGCCGCCCTGAGATGATGGAGTATACCCTCAACCCCTTCTCCATACTTTCTTTCGAGCTTCTCTATGGCATCGAGCCTTGTCTCAACCTCTTCAATCCGGTAGGGGTCACACTCGTAACGCTCCTTGAACTCACGGAGGGTATGAGCGGACTCGTCGATAATAGCCTCTCCATCCTTCAGGAGTCTGAGTATGTCTCCGGCGGAAGCATCGATCCCGCTGAGTTCATCGATTGATTTTATTACTTCCGACAGTTTTTCGATAACCGAACCCTGTTCCGCCTTCAGCATGTTATAGGATATCTCGCTCAGGTGTTTTAGTTTGCTGAGATTCGAGAGTATGGCCCTTTCTTCCATAAGCAACCTTTTTTCGTCGGGTTCTAATGAAGCGGTCTTTATTTCATTGATTTGGTACTTCAGCATGTCAATCCGCTGCTCCCTCTCCCTTTCACTGTTCTTGATATCCCTGAGCCTGCCGGAGAGTTCATTGTATCCGGCATACAACTTACCAACCGCTTCAGTGAGTGGTGTCAGACCGCCAAAGGCATCGAGGATCTTTCTCTGTTCCACAACAGAGAGGAGGCTCTGATGCTCGTGCTGTCCGTGGAGGTCTATCAGCTCCTGACCGAACCTGGAGAGCGTCTGTACAGTGACAGGTCTGTCATTAATATAGGCCCTGCTTTTACCGTTTTTGTTAATGACTCTCCTGACGATGGCTGTGCCATCCACGGGGATGTTCATTGACTTAAGTGTTGCACTGCCGTCAATCTCGAAAAAAGCATCAAGTGATGCCTCGTTCTTTCCGGACCTTACAAATTCAGAACTTGAGCGTCCACCTGTAAGAAGCTCGATTGCATTGATTATTATCGATTTTCCCGCGCCGGTTTCGCCTGTAATAACATTAAGGCCTTCTCCAAACTGGATATCGATACCTTCAACAATTGCAAAATTTCTTATGCGCATTTCCCTTAGCATGGGGTATGCTCTTCTGTTTTTATAACGCACCTTGCCGAAAGCCCCGACCTTTGGTCTGAGAGCTTGACTGATTGGTTTCTGCTGCGGAAACTCTGAATCTTCACCCCTGTAATAAATTCATGGCAGGTGCCGAACCTCTTTCATGGTCCCGTATCATCTTGATCAGGAATGACAGATGCCCGGCATTCAGGTTTCGCAACAGGCCTAACTATGATTGACTCGTAAAAAATCTGAAAAAGTGTTTTTTTGTCATTCCCGTGGAAACGGGAATCCAGTCTTTTCAGATAGTTACACGCTTCCTGGATTCCCGCTTTCGCGGGAATGACGACTTTTTACGAGAATATCAACTATAGTCTGTGTATAAATAGCAGTTATTAGTCATTCCCGCACCCCCGAACGCATTCGGGATTGCGGAATCCTTCTTAAAGAACGATTTCCCGAACGCTTTAGGGGAATGACGGAATAACGACAACCGTTCGGCTTTATACACAGACTCTATAATATAATAATCAGCGATGCAGGAGCAATCCTGAACAAAACGCAGGATAAAAGTCAGAAGGGCAGGTTCAGAGAAGAGAGGGGGGCAAAACTCATGCGGTGTATCGGGCAGGGGCCGTAATCCTCTATCATTTTCAGGTGCTCACGGGTGCCATAGCCCTTGTGTCTTCCAAAGCCATACTGGGGATAGAGGGTATGGAAGTGCTCCATCAGCCTGTCCCTTGTTACCTTTGCAACGATAGATGCGGCAGCGACTGAGGCGCTGACATCTTCCGCCCGCGGCATGGATATCTGTTTTATATGGAGGGGGAGTTTCATGGCATCGATAACAAGCGTATCAGGCCTGATGCGGAGGTCTTCTACGGCCATGCACATGGCGTGCTGCGTAGCCCTGTATATGTTGAGCCTGTCAATGTCCCGGGGCTCAATAACCCCGATTCCCAGATCTGCGGATACGGAAAGAACTTCCCAGAAGAGGGCCTCCCTCTTTTTGGGCGAGACTTTCTTGGAATCCTTCAGACCATCTATTTTTGTGCCTGACGGGAGCACAACGGCAGCGGCTACAACCGGACCTGCGAGAGGGCCGCGCCCTGCCTCGTCAATGCCGGCGATGACAGGACTGCCGTCCGCCCTGAGTGCCTCGTCGTATTCAAAGGGGTCGGATATTAAACGGATTTTTTGAGAATTATTATGGCTCTTCACACGTTTATGTGGAAAATTAAACACAGAGGCACAGAGGCACGGTGTTTATAAAACAAATCTCTTGGTTCCATTTCTTTCCGGTTTTCTTTGCCTGCCGATCTCTCCGGATCCGGTTATTTCCTCTTAAAGGTGTCCTTTTCCTTGATCTTTGCAGCCTTTCCTTTTTTATCTCTCAGGTAATAGAGTTTTGCCCTTCTGACATCTCCCTTCCTGACGACCTCGAGCTTTTCGATTACAGGTGAATGGACGGGAAAGATTCTTTCAACGCCTACACCATATGAGACCTTTCTCACCATGAAGGTCTCCTTGATACCGCTTCCCTTGCGGCCAATTACATACCCTTCAAAGGGCTGTACCCTCTCCTTGTCACCTTCTATAACCCGCACATAGACACGCACGGTATCACCGATATCGAAGTGGGTGACGTCCTTCTTAAAGCCCTCTTCAACCGCCCTTATAAGATTCATCTTGTTCCTCCTTGATCTCTTTTAAAAGTGTTTTGTCTTCATTGCTCAGTCGTACCCTGACAAGAAGATCAGGCCTTTTTGAGAGTGTCAGCCTCAGGGCCTCTTTTCTCCTCCATCTTCTTACCTTTTCATGATCCCCGCTGAGGAGAACCCCTGGAACCTCCATCCCCCTGAATACCGATGGCCTTGTGTATTGAGGGTATTCAAGCAGCCCGTCCGAGAAAGACTCCTCATCAGGAGAGGTTTCATCTCCGAGTACACCTGGTAACAACCGGGCAATAGCGTCTATTATAACCAAAGAGGGCAGTTCTCCGCCAGTCAGAATATAATCACCTATCGAAAGCTCCTCATCTATGAGGTTCTTTATCCTTTCATCCACCCCCTCATATCTGCCGGCGATCATGAGGAGACGTTCACCCCTCAGGGCGTACTCTCCTGCAATCTTCTGGGTGAATATCCTGCCCCCCGGTGATAGAAGTATGATGCGCCTCTCCTTGTTGTCCTTTCTGATATGGTCGATCGTGTTGAATATGGGGTCGGGTTTTAAGACCATGCCGGCACCGCCACCATAAGGATAGTCATCTACCTTGTGGTGCCTGTCCACGGTAAAGTCTCTTATATTGTAGATATCGACCTCGATTATCCCCCTCTGCAGCGCCCTCTTAATGATGCTTTCAGAGATGTAGGATCTGATTATTTCAGGGAAAATGGTAAGAACCTCAAATGTCATTGCGGCATTCATTCAAGCAGCCCCTCGACAGGTTCGATAATGATCCGGTTTTTTTTCAGGTCTATCTCCCTGATTACCTCTTCAATTGCCGGGATCAGGTATTCGGAGATGTCCCTGTCCGAGGGAGAGCCCCCTGTTTTCTGTCCGGCTTTCTTTACAACATACACATCATTGCTGCCCGTCTCGATGATATCAGTGACCCTTCCTATAAGTGACCCATCCGTTGTGAAGACCTCGAGGCCGATAATCTGGTAGAAGTAATACTCGCCTTCCTCCAGGGGGGGGCTTTCTTCAGCGGGGATAAGTAGATCCAGACCTTTCAGAGTATTAACTGCATCCCTGTCGTTAAATTCCGTGAACTTTATGATAATGTTTTTCCCGTGGGGAGTAAAGTACTCAATATGTATCTCTACAGGGATGTTATGCTTCAGTATGTAAATCTTCTTCAGTAAGTTGAATCGTTCAACTGAATAAGTAAGGGGGCGAACCGTCAGTTCTCCGGTCAATCCGTGAGGTTTTATGATGCGGCCGATGGTTATAAGTGATGACATTCTATCCGGAGGTGTTTTGAGGTTTAAGGTAAGACCCGGAAGGGAATGGTCCCTTCCAGGTATATAATAATTTAGTAGGGATTATTCAAGAATTTCAAGGACGCAGCGCTTACCGATCTTTGTTCCTGCTGCGGAAAGGATTGTCCTCATGGCGCGTGCCGTTTTGCCCTGCTTGCCGATTACCTTCCCGAGATCACTCTGGGCCACTTTCAGCTCGAATACCGTTGTCTTTTCACCGTCAACCTCCTGTACGGAAACCTCTTCTGGTCGGTCAACCAGAGCCTTAGCCATCCTCTCCACCAAATCTTTCATCTCTCCACCTCCATGCGGTTTATTCGGCTGTCCCGAGGCCAGCCCGTTGAAATAGATGTTTGACGGAATCAGTGGGTTGAGCACCAACCTGTAGCCAGCGTTTTGCCTTTTCAGCATCAACCTTTATATCCGAAGGCTCTTTCATAGGGTCATAGTAACCTATAATCTCGATAAAGGGACCGTCCCTTCTTGCCCTTGAATCAGCTACAATTATTCTGTAAAAGGGTCTCTTGTGTGCCCCCATTCTCGTTAGACGTATCTTAACCAACGATGCACCTCCTTGCTGTATTTGTAATTTAACCGAATAGCATTTTAATATAATATCAATCAGAAAGTAAAGGCTAAAAGGGGAGGAATTTAGGTAACCCTCTGGACTTGCCTCTTTTGCCCTTAAACATCTTCAGCATCCTTTTCATCTCTTTATACTGCTTGAGAAGTCTGTTAACTTCCGTTGTGGTTGTCCCGCTGCCGCGGGCAATTCTGCGCTTTCTGCTTCCATTCAACACCTGGGGGTGTCTTCGTTCTTTTGGTGTCATGGAATTGATTATCGCCTCTATCCTGGAAAACTCCCTGTCATCTATCTGAACCCCCTTCAACTGCTTTCCCATACCGGGTATCATGGAGAGTATGTTCTCCAGGGGGCCCATGGAACGGATCTTTTTGAGATGTTCCTTGAGGTCTTCCAGCGTGAACGACTCCTCGAGTATCTTGCTCTGTAATAGCTCTGCGTCCTTCTGTGAAACCGTTTCCTGTGCCTTTTCTATCAGGGACAGGACATCGCCCATTCCGAGGATCCTCGATGCTATCCTGTCCGGATGGAAGGGCTCGATCATATCTATCTTTTCACCTGTACCGATAAACTTGATCGGTTTGCCGGTGACGTGTCTGATCGAGAGAGCCGCTCCACCCCTGGCATCACCATCCATTTTGGTGAGGATTATCCCGTCTATGCCGATCTGCTCGTCAAAACTCCCGGCTATGTTTACTGCATCCTGTCCGGTCATTGCATCGGCAACAAAGAGAACCTCATGAGGTGATACGGATGTCCTGATATCCCGGAGCTGGCTCATTAATTCATCGTCAATGTGCAGGCGGCCTGCCGTGTCGACTATCAGAACGTCCCTTGCATCCAGCCGGGATTGTTTCAAGGCGTTACGGCAGAGCTTTTCAGGATCTTTTTCCTCTTTTGAGCTGAAGACCGGAACATCTATCTGGGAGCCGAGGGTGACCAGTTGTTCAATTGCCGCAGGCCTTTGCAGGTCGGCAGCTACAAGCATAGGCCTCCGGCCCTGTTTTTTGAAATGGCTTGCAAGCTTTGCCGAGGTAGTTGTCTTGCCGGAGCCGTGGAGGCCGACCATCATTATGACGGTCGGGGGGTTAGGGGCAAGCTGTATCTTCTCGCTGCTTCCACCAAGGAGGGAAATCAACTCCTCATGAACAACCTTTACTACCTGTTGTCCGGGGGTAAGGCTCTCGAGGATCTCCCTGCCCACCGCCTTTTCTCTGACACGGGCGATAAAATCCTTGACAACCCTGAAGTTTACATCCGCCTCGAGCAGGGATAGCCTTATCTCTCTCAGGACCAAATCAATGTCCTCTTCCTTGAGATAACCCCTGCTTTTGAGTTTCTTAAGGATTCCGTCTAATCTTTCGCTCAGTGAATCAAACATGGCCGCCGGAGGGAAAGTGCCGGATTTCTTTGATTATCAGAGTAATGATTCCACCTGCCTCGTCAGTTCCGAGCCCATGCCCGGCATAAAGCCCTCATATTTTTTCCTAATCCTGTGATTTCGGTCAAGAAGGAAGATGGCGGGTATGCTGCTGACTCCGTAAGACCTGCTTACCGCGCCGTTGTCAGTAACTATGGTGTACGAGATATTATACCTCTGAACAAAGGCCCGGACACGCTCCTTGGCATCGCCGCCTTCATCCATATTTATTCCTATTAGGACAAAATCCTTGTCTATGAATACTATAGAGATTGCCTCCATCTCCGGTACGGATTTCCTGCACGACGGGCACCATGTAGCCCAGAACTCGAGCAGAACCACCTTGTTTCTGTAGTCGGAAAGGCTCACGCTCCTTCCCTCAATATCATCCAGTGAAAAGGATGGGGCTTGCCGGCCTACTTTTGCAGGTCCGGAGACCCCGGCTTTACAGGACAGGAGTATCAACAGTAACGCAACGGACAGTACGGGTGTTCTAACCTTCAAGCGCTCCTCCTGCCTTAGCCGGTTTTCTCTCAACCAAGAAACTGATCAATCTTAGCCTTAAGTTGCGGTTTTGGAACAGCACCGACTATCTGGTCAAGCTTTCCACCGTCTTTGAATAACATCAGTGTCGGAATTCCCATTATCTTGTATCTGCTTGCGATATCGGGGTTTTCGTCGGTGTTGAGTTTGCATACCTTGAGTTTGCCGGAGTATTCTTTTGCAATCTCCTCAACCGTTGGAGCTATCATTCTGCATGGTCCGCACCATACGGCCCAGAAATCCACAAGAACCAGCTCTGAAGCCTTCAGTACCTCCTGATCCCATGTCGAGGTGCTTACTTCCATAATCCCTTCAGCCATTTTAACCTCCTAAAGATAATTTAGTTATCGGTCTTCAATCCCGGAGTTATAAGGGATTTTATATGAAACAATTGAGTGTATCGAGTGTATTGTGAATAGGATTTTATTATATTTGCTACAGGAGGAAATTGTCAAATATCGGGGGCTATCTTTTTGATGGTATCTTCCAGTTCCTTCAGCTTAAAGGGTTTTTTAAGGGTATATATGCCTTTTCCCTTCAGATCCTTTGAGATTTCAGAGGTTATGTATGCTGAGCAGACAACCACTCTTGTTTTTTGGGGCTTTTCACACAGTTTATCAACGAGTATTGCGCCATTTCCCCCAGGCATTTTGAGGTCTGTGAAGATGATATCAAAGGTCTCATGTTCAATCAGATTCATTGCATCGTGGATATTTGAGACGGTGCTTACCTCGATCCCCTTACGTTTAAGCGCCCTTTCCATGAACCATCTTACAAGCTGTTCATCATCCACAATCATGACCTTCATGCAGTCGCCCCCTCAAATACACTCATAAGGATGCTGTTATAAAATTGCATATTCAGACGGTTCCCCTTACATAAACTAATAGAAACATGCAAGTTTTATGCTAAGTAGTTCATATTGCAAGGCATATTGCCCGGTATAACTGCCATCCGGAATTCGGTTCAGGATATAATACCATGGAACTTAACCATTTGTATCGCAACCGGATGTCTATGTCTTCAATAACTGTCCTTTTCAAAGAGATCGAATTTCTGCATCCTGTATCTCAAGGCATCCCTAGAGAGTTTGAGGAGCTTTGCCGCCCTGGTCTGATTACCCTTTGTTAGTTCGAGAGCACCTTTAATGAGTTTCTTCTCAACTTCCACAAGATCAAGTCCTCCGGGGGGGATGTCAATGTCAAACTTCTCCATGTTAACCCGCTGGATTACCTCTTGCGATGTGATCTCCAGCGGCAGGTGCTCGGGTTTGATGTACTCATCATTTTCAAGTATCATTACCCGCTCGATAACATTCTTGAGCTCCCTTACATTCCCCGGCCACGGGTATTCGAGGAAGAGCTTCTCGGTCTCTTTGGTTATCCCCTTGAGGTTTTTTCGGAATTCCCTGTTAAACTCATTGATGAAGTAGCTTGTCAGCGCAAGCACGTCATCCTTTCGTACCCTGAGGGGGGGGAGCAGGATGGGGATTACCTTGAGTCTGAAAAAGAGATCTTCACGGAAGTTTCCTTTTTTTACCTCTTCCGTGAGGTCTTTGTTTGTGGCAGCAATAACTCTGACATCCACATTCACATCCTTCACACCCCCGAGTCTCTTGAACGTCTTGCTCTCAATGACCTTGAGGAGCTTTGCCTGTGTGTTCAGTCTCATATCGCCTATTTCATCAAGAAAGATACTGCCACCGTCTGAGAGTTCGAACAACCCCTTCTTCTGTGCCTTGGCATCCGTGAACGCCCCTTTTTCAAAGCCGAAGAGTTCACTTTCGATCAGTGATTCCGGCATGGCGGTACAGTTAACCTCCATAAAGGGCATGTCGGCTCTCTTGCCCTGAAAATGTATTACCCTGGCCACAAGGTCCTTTCCTGTGCCGCTTTCTCCCTGGATGAGCACCGTGGACGCATCGCTTTGTGCCACTTTCTGGATGATCTGGAATATCTTCTTTATCTCATCGGATTGGCCGATGATGCTGTTGAATCCATACTGCTGTGATAGTTTGTTTTTGAGTTGAGTTACTTCTTTTCTTAAGGATACGGTCTCCAGCGCCTTTTTGACGACTATGTTGAGCTTATCCAGGTTGAATGGTTTTTCGATGAAATCATAGGCCCCGGACTTGATGGCCTTGACAGCGGTCTGAACATCTCCATAGGCGGTGATCATTATCACGATAGCATCTCTGTCAATCTCTTTGAAGCCTTCAATAAGGTTAAGCCCCGAGACGTCCGGAAGGTGGATATCAAGCAGCACGATATCAGGCCGTTCCTCTTTGAAAACCTCAAGCCCCTCCATCCCCTTTTCAGTCGAGATGACCTCGTACCCCTCTTTCAGGAAGTTCTGCTGAAGAGACCACCTGAGGAGCTTCTCGTCGTCTATTATCAGAATTGTAGCCTTTTGCAAGGGACCTCCTTACAATGCACCTTGCCGAAGGCCCCGACCTTTGGCCGGGGATGAAGGCAAGGAATATAATTAGAGTTTGTGTATAAACTGTTGTTATTTGTCATTCCCGCAAGTGAAACGCGTCGGGAATCCTTCTTAAAGACAGATTCCGGACAAGCCGGAATGACAGAATAACGACAACTGTTCGACTTTATACACAGACTCTGTTTAATCAACTTTTCCTTGCAGCGGCAAGCTCTCCGACCCTTGGTCCGAGAACTTGACTAAACAGGGAGATAGATGGTAAAACTTGAACCTATCCCCGGGGTGCTGCTGACATCTATCCTTCCACCATGGGCTTCCACAATATTCCAGCTTATTGCGAGTCCAAGCCCTGTGCCGGTATGTCTTGTTGTGAAGAAGGGTTTGAAGATCTTCTTCAACTCCTCCTGGGGAATACCCTCACCCGTGTCGGATATGTCTATCTCAACAGCGCCGGGTGCATCCTTGACGGCAACTGTGAGAGTGCCTCCTCCGGGCATTGAATGCAGGGCATTCAAAATAATATTCAGGATAACCTGCTGAATCTGCTCAGGGTCGATAGTACCCGTTTCTGTTGTCAGGTTATTCTGGAACTTTATTTTAACATTTTGCCTTTCAGCCTGGGGAGAAATAAGATTAACAGTCTTTTCCAGGAGGTTTTTCAGATTTACAACCTCCTTTTTAGGGTTGATAGGCTTTGCAAAACTGAGCAGGTTACGGACGGCTTTATCCAGCCTCTCGATTTCGTTGAGGATCTCACCTACAATCTCTTTCCGGGGATCATCACCTTTGAAGTCTTCGGAGATGACCTGTATTGCACCACTGATGCCTGCAAGCGGGTTTTTGATCTCATGGGCAATTGCGGCAGCCATCTCCCCAAGAGTAGCCATTCTTTCAACCCTCTTCATCTCGTCGATATGGCATCGCTGTATCTCCTGTCTGGCCCTGTCAAGTTCTGTGAGCATCGAGTTCAGAGTTTTGGCAAGACGGCCGATCTCGTCCTTCCTCTTTGTTTTGAATCTGACGCTCAGGTCACCACCCTCGACCTTTTTCATGGTACGTATTATTCCTTCAACGGGTTTATTCACAAGGAGTGTTGTGAGGATGGCAAGGGCAAAGGAGAGGGAAACAAAAGTGAGAATAGAAAACAGAATGGTCCTGTGACGGAGTTCTTTTATCCGGCTGGCGGTCTTATGCATTGAGATTTCAACATCAAGAACCCCCCTGATTTTTTCACTGCTGCCGTGGCATCTCTGGCAGGGCTTGTCATTCATAATCGGCATAATCATGGAATAGACGGTTTCATGTTCCCTGCTGTGTATGAATACCTCAGGTGAGCGTTGTGTGGTGAATCGTGACATATCCTCTTTGTAGATCTGTTTGCCGATTTCAGTGGGGATGGATGAGGCAAGGATTTTTCCGTCTGAGGGGTTAAAAATACGAACCTCCTTGATATCCTCTGCTATAAGGGATTCAAGGAATTTCTGGAACTCCCTCCCCCTGCCTTCCAACATGATGGTATAAAGACCGTTTTTTATAATATCGGTAATTAACTCAACACGTTTTTCGTCATCTTCCGTAATAAGATCTTCCTGATATCTGAGGTTGTAACAGGAGAAGATACTAATGATGACAACCAGTATCAGCAGAGTTGAAAGAATATATTTCCATTTCAGGCTGGACCTGAGCATGTACTAATTCATACCGCCGTAACTGTGTAGTCCTGACAGGAGCAGATTGACACCGAGATAGGTGAAGATGACCGTGACAAAGCCCAGCACGGCTACAACCGCCACCTTATTGCCCCTCCACCCCCGTATAAGTCTGGCATGGAGAAAGAAGGCATAGATGAACCATGTTATGAGTGACCATGTCTCTTTAGGGTCCCAGCTCCAATAGACCCCCCAGGCCTGATCTGCCCAGATCGCTCCGAAGATGAGACCGCCGAGTGTGAAGATCGGAAACCCTACCGCTATGGACTTGTAGGTGAGTTCCTCAAGCAGCGCAGGGGTAACATTAAAGGCGGCAACAACCCTCTTTAAAACATAGCCGTAACGCCAGATCAAGGCCAGGAGCGTGAAGGCCGCAATCCAGCTTATCAGGGACACCATAGCAGAGCTGCTCTTGAAAGTTGCCTTAAAGAGGTAACTTATGGTCTCCGGGTTTGTGGCGACTACGTGGTACTTCAGGTAGTCCAGCCCCATTGCGACGAGAAGTATGATCAGGATTCCAAGGGATACGGTCCAGAATATGTATGCAGGTTCCGACCTCTTCTCCGTCTTTTCAATAAGATACATCAGGCCGGTACCGAAAGAGATGGCAAAGGCTGCATAGGAGACAAAACTCATTGTGACGTGGGCAAGCAGCCAGTTGCTCTGCAGCGCGGGCACGAGAGGCTGGATCCCCTTTGACATGCCCGACATTTCTATAAAGGCAAGTGCCAGACCTGCAATAGGTGTAATAAAGGCCCCGAAGGCCCTGGTCTTGTACCTGAATTCGATTATAAGATAGCCAAGGATCAGACACCAGACAAAGAATATCAGAGATTCGTAAAGGTTCGTGATGGGTGGTCTCCATATGGGAACGCCCATTGTAGTGTAAAACTCAAACCACCTGAGGAGAAATGCCACGGTCTGTGATAGAAAGCTGATAACGGTTATACCGGTTGCAATTTTGCCGATCAGTTCATTTTTGAAGACGAGATAGGATATATATGCAATCATAGCCAGAATATAGCCAAGTGTGGCAATGCCGAAAAGCGTTGAACTATCCATTTAAACCTCCTCCAAGAACGTTCGTTTTCACTTCTTCTCTCCGTCGGTGAGTTTTCCAACAAGCCTTTCGATCTTTTTTTCCATGGCCGCCCTGTTCTTGTTGGATGATCCCACTATGGTAAGGTTGCTGTTATTGCCGTTTTTCTCTACAAGGACCCACAGTTTTTTATGGTTCATGAAGAAGGTGGTAAATAGCCCTATGCCCATAATAATGCTACCGAGATATACCAACCAGACGCCGGGGTCTTTTCTTACCTGTAGTCCTGTATACTGAGCCCCCCAGTAATCGATGAATTTTACCATGTTGCCGTCCGGCAGCTTCCATGTTTCCGGATAGCGCTTCAGAACCCATCCCGAGTATTTTTCTTTTCCCTTTTCCGTAAATACGATATACGCTGCCGGGTTGGTCATCATATCCGAGTATGTGTATGGTTTTCCAGATGCATCGGTTGCAAGGGCCGGGCTGTAATTCTTGATTGTTCCAATCAAGTCGGTGCCCGGGATCGTGAATGATTCGCCAAGTCTCTTGGTGACTGTCTCGGTCCCGTTGTTCTTACCTGTAACCTTGAGAATAAAGTACCCCTGAGGGTTTGGCATCATTCCATAACTTGACTGATAGAAGGTATATCCTCCGAACTTCAGGGGGTTATTAACCTCGATCATCTTCTTGACCACAACCCGTCCGTTTTTAATAATTGAAAGCCAGCTCTTGTAGTCCTTGGGCATTTCAGACGAGCCGTAAAACTCTACGTCAAAATCATCACATCGCACTGAAAATCCCAGTTTCTGCGGCTGGCCGTTCATTGTATAGGCAACATCTGAGGTGTATCCCTCCGGCAGGTTGAGAAAACCTCTGAACCCGAAGAATATCCCGATTACGGCTCCTGAGAGGATTACAAGAATACTTAGGTGTGTTATATAAACCCCGAGACGTGTCCAGCTTCCCTTCTGGGAGTACAACTGGTAGCCCCCGTTTTCCAGGGGGCTGTCAAGGGCCTTGAATCCGGAGGATTTCAGGTGCTTAAGAAGGGAGTCCTTTAATGCTTCAGGAGAGCCCTTCAAGGTAACACTTCGTTTAATGGATGAGGATTTCACCATTTGTGGCCTGATGGGCCTGGCAGGCTCACGTACAAGCTTGAGAATCCGGGGGAGGCGGTCGAGGGAACAGATAATCAGATTGGCTGCAAAGAGCACCAGAAAGCTGACAAACCACCAGGAATGGTACATGTCCATGAACCCCAACGATTCAAAGAACCTGTATGCACCCGGTGCAATGGAATCACCAAAAATCCTCTTGAGAACGATCAGGTTTTTCTCAGGTTCGGCTCCCTGTTCAAGCACGGTTCCCACGATCGAGGAAAGGGAAATAAGTGCAAAGAGGACAACGGCGAGCTTGATCGATGCGAAGGAATCCCAGACATAATCAACAAGGGTCTTTTTCTTTTCCGACATCAATTCTCCTTTCATTTAATTTGATATCATAATATTTTTTGATGTTTTCTAACAAGATACAACCGCAGCTGTCCGGTAAATCAGGGGAAATACACACCCATCGGTCATTGCCGCGACGGACTGTAAAGGAATCCAGAGAAAGTGCGCCTTGTCATTAAGGATCCGGCAAAGAATCTAACGGGAAAAGTGGTGCCGGGGTTGAGTTGTCTGCTAAAGCCTCAGTGGCGCTATGGCCCGGCCGAAGAAGGGATGACGAAACACAGGAGTAAATACGGTTATTCTTTTCTTTTCGGGAATTGCCCGGAGCATCAGATCTGGATCTTGCCTCCAAAGATCTGGCCGAGAACGGCTGCCACCACAAAGATGGGGATATATCTGAAATCGAGGTGTGAGAAGGTGCGGGCAAGGAAGATGAGGGGTATGGGGAGGTGGATATAAAGGAACCACTTGAATGAGTATTTCCTGGTCTTTCCCCTGAAAAAACCAAAGGGCAGGTTCAGCATATAGGTCAGGGAAAAAAGACCGAATATCAGCGCTAACTTTGGTAACATGTCGGATTGCTCAAGGTAATATTTGAATATATTATACCCTAAAGTTATCAGCCAAAACAAATCCTGATTCAATTGCAAGGAGTCTCGCTTTACAGGCAGACCGGAAAAACGCGGAATTAACGGTCTTTATTTTATCGAGCCTGCCGACAGCCCCTTTACTATCCGTTTCTGAAAGATGAAAACAAGTAAAACCAGCGGGACCGTAGCCACGGTGGAAGCGGCTGCAATCTCACCCCAGGGTACGGTATACTGTCCCTGGAAAAGCGCTATCCCGACCGGCAGGGTTTGATAGTCCTGCTGTGTCATGATAAGGAGGGCAAAGAAGAATTCGTTCCAGGCGTAAATAAAGACGAGTATTGCGGCTGTGAAGACCCCTGGTGCAGACAGCGGGACAATGATTTTGAAGAGTGTCTGGAAGTGGCTGCACCCGTCAATCCTTGCAGCATCTTCAAGCTCCTTCGGGAGTTCATTGAAAAACCCCGTGAGTATCCAGACCCCCAGGGGGAGAGTAAGCGTAACATAGGGTACTATAAGCCCCTGGTAGGAGTTAAGCCATCCAAGGGCATCAAGGGTCCTCCAGACCGGTCCCGCTATCGAAATCTGTGGAAACATGGATACAAGGAGAAGACTTCCCATGATCAGGCCCCTGTGTTTGAGCCTCAGCCTGGAGAGGGCATAACCGGAGAAGATCGACAGGACTATGGTGAAAAGGGTGGTGAAACCCGCCACTATAGCGCTGTTTTTTACAAAGTGAAGGAGGTTGTATTCCCTGATTGCGGATTTGTAGAAATACAGGGAGAAAGAGGGTACTAATCGGGGTGGTATGGATGTTACCTCGATCTGTGACTTGAGGGAGGTTATCAGGAACCAGAGGAATGGCAGAAGACTTAAAAAAACAACTATCGATACGAGCAGGAGAAAGCCCGCCGGGTAAAGCCTCTTTGCGGTTTTATTGAACAATCAATTTCCTCCCTACTGTCCTGATGTACAGTAATGAGATTACCAGGGTAATCAGAAACACAAGTACGGAGATGGTTGAACCATAGCCCATAAGCCCTTCAGCGAAGATCTTTTTGTAGCCATAGAACTGGAGTACGTTTGTAGCATCCCCCGGCCCCCCCTGTGTCATTACAAAAACAAGGTCGAACACCCTGAAGGCATCCATCGTCCTGAAGAGCAGAGCCACAACAATGGCGGGTCTTATGAGGGGCAGGGTAATCCTCGTAAACCGTTGCCAGGCATTTGCACCGTCAACCCGTGCGGCCTCGTAGAGTTCGTCGGGGATCATCTGGAGTCCTGCAAGTATGAGGAGGGCTGCAAAGGATGAGGTCTTCCATACATCCGCCGTAATAATTGCCGTAAATGCAGTCAAAGGGTCTGCAAGCCAGGCCTTGTAGCCGGTAACGTTGTTTCCATAGAGGATGTAGTTTATCAGCCCGTACTTGTCATTGAGTATAAACCGCCACATCTGGGATGACACCACAGTGGGTATGGCCCATGGTATGAGGATGGCTGCCCTTACGAGCCCCCGTCCCCTGAATTCCCTGTGTATTATCAATGCAATAACAAGACCGGCTGCAATTTCGAGAAAGGTGGAGACCAGGACAAAGACGATGGTGTTTTTAAAGGCATTTAAGGCATTCTGATCATGCAGCAGTGCGCGGTAATTCGAAAGACCGACAAAGCCTTCCCCTATTTCCGGGAGACCGATTATGATCTTTTTTGAACTGAGGATAAAGGAATAAACAATGGGGTAGAAGGCAAAGGCGGAGATAAAGAGGAAGGTTGGTGCAAGAAGGAGTAATCCAAAGATCTGCTCTCTTTTTTTAAGGGAGAGAGGCATTTAGAAGTCTATCCTAAGGGAGACGTAATTTTCAATAGATGCCTTTTACCTGTTTGTTGTCCAACCCATAAATTGTCATTCCCGTATCAAGTACGGGACAGGCTCTGAACCCTGTTTATAGTAGGAATTTGTTTGCTGTCATCCTGAACTTGTTTCAGGATCTCTACAAGATGTAACATTATTCTATAAATCGCAATATGTTGAAAATACGAGATTCTGAAATGAATTCAGAATGACAGCACAACTCCACAGTCTCTGCTTAAGCGCAGAGGGCAGATGGGTAATGGCTTTTCGTCTCATTCTCGTCCCGACATCAAGTCGGGACTCCGAGGCAAGCAATCGTTATGCTTCACCGGGAGGGTGAAGCATAACGATTGCTTGAAAACCGCTCAAAGCCATTACCCACCTGCCCTCAATTTGACCCACGACTCAAACGGCGGATTCGGAATTGGCATCTGAGAGGTGCTTCTGCTATGATAATATTCATACAAAAGAACCATTTGGACCTGATCCATGACGGACACCCCCGAGAGGGATTCGGGGTATTAAGGGCATCCTTATAAAATAAAATGGAGGGCAAGATGATCAATGTTGCTGTAGCAGGGGCGACGGGAAGGATGGGGAGCAGGATAGCTGCCCTCTGTCTTGAAAATCCGGAGATGGACCTTGCCGGGGCCTTTGAAAGGCAAGGGCACGGGAAGGTGGGCCAGGATATTGGTCTTTTAATCGGGACAGGTGAAACGGGCGTGATGCTTGTGGATGATATCCGAGATGTGATCGACAAGTGCGATGTTGTGGTGGATTTCACCTCTGCAGCTGCAACCTTACACAACCTCAGAATTGCTTCAGAGAAGAAAAAGGCAATGGTGATAGGCACAACGGGTTTCAGTAATGATGATATCCTGGAGATCAGAACCTTAACCAGCGGGATACCCTGTGTAATGGCCCCGAATATGTCTGTCGGGGTGAACCTTCTTTTCAAGGTCCTTGCCGATGTCGCTATGGTGCTTGGGGATGATTATGATATTGAAATCATCGAGGCTCATCACCGGATGAAGAAGGATGCACCCAGTGGAACGGCCCTGAAGATGGCCCGCATACTCGCCGATTCCCTGGGAAGGAACCTCGAAGAGGTTGCCGTATACGCACGGAAGGGTCTTATAGGAGAACGGGGCAGTAAGGAAATAGGTATACAAACCATCAGGGCAGGGGATATCGTTGGTGAACACACTGTAATGTTTGCCACAGCAGGGGAACGGATAGAGATAACCCACAAGGCGTCAAGTAGAGATACCTTTGCAAAGGGAGCTCTAAGGGCTGTCACCTGGGTTTATGGCAGGGAACGGGGTCTCTATGATATGAACGATGTCCTGGGGTTAAAGTCCCGGGTATAGAGCAGGGTTGAGCTGAAATTGAAATAGCACGGTTACAGGGGGTATGGGGACAGGGAATGCCTCTATGTGCGGTCAAAAGGCTATTCAACCCTGATCCAGTGAGTTCCGTCATATCGCTTCTTTTCATTAGTCGTAAGTCATGCGCTTTTTTTATCACCGGAGCCGGGTTCAACTTAATTGCTAAATAGTGCCTGTGTATAAACTATGGTTATTTGTCATTCCCGCAAGCGAAGCATGTCGGGAATCCTTCTTAAATAACGATTCCGGACAAGCCGGAATGACGGAAAAACGGCAACTATTCGATTTTATACACAGACTCTAAACAGGAAAGTTGCCATGCGTTGTCAAGAAGTCTTTTAACTAATTGACAATTACACTGACCGGTCAGTATAATAAATTATTGCCTGCTTGCAAGGTAATCACTCGATCCATATAATAAAAAAACCAGCAGGAGGTGGACATGGAGAACAAGAAGTTTGTTTTTATCCTTAATCATTCCTTTGACAAGCCGGATGTGGCTGCCGGCGCCATGCAACTTGCAACCAATATGAAGGCATTTGATGTGGAACTGGATTTTTTTCTGATTAACGAGGGTGTGCTGCTTGCCAAGAAGGGTTTTGCTGAGACGGTTACTTGGCAGAAAAAGGACGGTTTTTCACCAATCGCCGATCTCGTTAAAACCCTTGTGGAGGATTTTGATGTGAAGTTTTATGTTTGTGCGTCATGTTTTAAGCCTTACGGGCTTGATGGCGCCGAGCTGATCAGGAACGCAGAGGCGAAGCCGGGGAGTTTCCTCGTGGAGATGCTCATGGAACGGCAGAGCGTGAGCTTTTAGCGGTCTGAGTCGTGAGTTGCAGACTGTCCCCTGGTAATGAATTAAGGGCTGGCCCTGTTGTGGTTGCCAATTTACCGCAGCATTGAGGTATTAATATGTCTAATGTTTTATAATATAGGAGTACTGATTATCTAAGTTTACAGGAGGTGATTTTCCCGTGCCGATTTATGAGTATGTCTGTCTCAGTTGTGAGAAGCATCTTGAAGCAGTCCAGAAATTCAGTGATCCACCCCTATCAACCTGTCCTGAATGTGGGGGAGAACTCAAGAAGCTGATATCTGCCTCCTCCTTTGTTTTAAAGGGCAGTGGCTGGTATGTGACTGATTATCCTTCTGCGGAGAGGAAGAAGGCGATGGATGCTGAGAAGAAGACCCCGGAGAAAAAGACCCCGGAGAAGAAAAAGAAAGAGGATAAAAAGGGCAAGAAAACTGAGACCGCTACAGTTTGAAAAAAGGCTCTTTTTCCATATCCCCTTCAGCAGGATAAGGGATTATATTTCCTACATTAACGAGAGGAAGCCCGATCTCGAGATATATTTCGATGGAGATGCACTCGATGAGCTTGAGGGCACCACTGCGGACGTGTTCCTGAGGGACTTCTCCTATTCGCCGAACCTTACAGTCCATGGCCCCTTTATGGACCTCTCCCCCGGGGCGGTTGATCCCCTGATCCGTGATGTTACGCTTAAGCGGTTTTTCCAGGTCCTTGATTTATCGGGTAAGCTAAGGGCTGAGGTGGTTGTCTTCCATTCCGGGTTTGAGAAATGGAAGTATGACCACGCGGTGGATGTCTGGCTCAACGGCAGCCTTAAGACCTGGGGGCCGGTTCTTGAACGGGCGGGGGAATACGGTATAAGGATAGCCATTGAAAATATATTTGAAGACAATCCCGCGAATCTGAAGGCCCTTGTTGAGGCGGTAAATTCGCCTGATTTTGGTTTGTGTTTCGATACCGGGCATTTTAATATTTTTTCCAGTGTTTCCCTCCGTGAGTGGATTGAACTCGTGGGTGAGCATATCATTGAACTTCACGTCCATGACAACGACGGCACAAGGGATTACCATTGTGCGCCGGGAACGGGTACGTTTGATTTTGCGTCCCTCTTCGGTCTCCTTAAGACGTTCAATAGAACGGACATCGTGTATACCGTTGAGGCACATTCCCTGGAGGAAGTGGAGAGGGCAGCGGATTACATGAATGCTGCATGGTAGGGAATGCAAGATCCGGTCTGTTCCGGAGGCCCGGAGGCCACGGCCTTCGGTTGGAAAGCTTCACTCAGGCCGGCAAACATGCCTCATCATTATTAATGCATCCTCCCTTGGGGAGTGGTAGTAATCCTTTCTGATACCGACCTTGTGAAAACCAAGTGACCCGTATAGTCTCATTGCAGTGATGTTTGACTGCCTGACCTCAAGAAACAGCTTTTTAGAGCCCAGCAGAGAGAGTTCCCGAAGTGTGTGTGTAAGCAGTCTCTTCCCGATACCCCTTCCCCTGTAGTCCCCTCTAACACCAAGGGTCAGGATATGGCCTTCTTCCAGGATAAGGCCGATACAGATATACGCAATGATTAGTTCCCCGGTTTCTCCCACCAAACAGAGGGAAAGGGGGTTGTTGACTTCGTCCAGAAATGACTGTGCCGACCAGGGAGTGGGGAGGGAATTCCTCTCTATCTCTGCAACCGTGTCAATGTCTTTAACCCCCATCTTTCTTACCCGTAATTCCATGGTCCGTAAAACTCCGGCGTTATTGCCTCAGGATGTTGATGATCTCGTCGAAGGGGTATGCCGGTCTGTTTTCAGTCTGTTCATACGGTGACTGGAGAGGTAGAAAGACCGAGAAGATTGAGCCTCCGGTTGAGTGGGAGTCAACCATGATCTTGCCGTTGTGAGATTCTATTATCCACTTTGTGATTGCAAGACCGAGACCCGATCCGCCCGAACTTCTTGCCCTTGCCTTGTCAAGGCGGTAGAACCGTTCAAAGATCTTCTCTCTTTCCGCCTCGGGGATCCCGGGGCCATTATCCGCAAACGATATCTTCAACTCCCTGAGGAGGGTTTTTGTTTCAATGATGACGGTGCCGCCTTCAGGGGAGTATTTCAGACTGTTGTCAACGAGATTGTTGAGGGCTTCGTCCCAAAGACCGTAGTCTCCATATATCTCAAGCGGCTCCCGGTAACTCTCGATTAAGGTCAGAGACTTTGAGATTATATCGCTGTTGTGGCGTTCCAGTATCATGGTTAATAGTTCGTTTACATCAAACCACTGCTTTTTAAGTTCTATAATATTGTAGTCGGCCCTTGAAAGAAGGAGAAGGTTTTCTGCTATCCTCTGTAATCTGTTAACCTCCTGGAGGTTCCTTCTAAGCAGGTCTTCGTATTCCCCGGATGTCCTGGTGCGTCTCAGGGCAACCTCCATACTTCCCCTTAGTGCCGTAAGAGGGGAACGGATTTCGTGAGAGACATCGGACGTAAACCGACGGTGATTTTCTATCTGGCGGTGTATATTTTCAAGCATCCCGTTAAGGACCGTGAGCAGCCTCTCAATCTCCACACCGGTTATGTTGAGTTTTATTTTTTCGCTTGTAAGTCCGTACTTGAGTCTGTCGGCTATGTCGGAAATCAAAAGAACCGGTTTAACCGCCCTTCCCGATACAAAATACCCTATAACGCCGACAGATAACGAGAATAAAAACCCGGAAATGAGCAGGATTATCTTCAGGATCGAGAATTGAGCATATACTCCTTCCAGGGACATGCCGGTCCTTAAAATACGGTTTTTATCAATGGGGAGATAGAGAATGCGGAAGGGCTCACCCCCCAGGTTTGCCGTCTCAAAACCGTATCTGCCGTTAAAGGCCCCTCTTAAGAGCCCGTAGTTTACATTCCAGCTCCGGCTGACGGAATCCGTAGATGTTATTGATACCCTGCCATCGTTGTTGCTTATCACGATATAACTGTCTTTCCCTTTTTGTATGATATCCCTTCTGAAGGTGAAGTGTGTCTTCATGTCACTGTGGACTAACTCCCTTGATTTTGAGAGCAAATCACTATCCAGCCCCTTGATGATTACAGACCTGTAGACATGGAATGCAAGAAACAAAATACAAGCAAGGAATATTGAGGCTGAGAATGTGTAAAGCAGAGTTATTCTTACCCTGAAGGATTCAGTCATCTTCCCTTATCATATACCCTGTACCACGGACGGTTTTGATGAGCTTTTTTTCAAAGTCACGGTCGACCTTGTCACGAAGGAAATTTATATGTACGTCAACTACGTTGGTGGTCGGATCAAATTGATATCCCCAGAGGTCCCGCAGTATCTGTGACCGTGTAAGGACACGGTTTTTGTTTTTCAGAAGGTATTCAAGCAGTACGAATTCCCTTGGCCTCAGGTATATATCCTTCCCGCCTCTTGTCACCTTGCGTTCCAGTGGGTCAAGCTTGAGGTCTGAACACCTGTATGGTTCCACAGAGAGGTGTTTCCTCCTTGCAAGAGCCCGTATCCTTGCGAGAAGCTCGTCAAAGGAGAAGGGTTTGGTGAGGTAATCGTCAGCCCCGCTGTCAAGCCCCCGGACCTTGTCCTCTACAGCGTCCTTTGCTGTAAGCATCAATATGGGGGTGTTTATCCCTTTCATCCTCAGCAGCTTGCAGAGGTCAAGCCCGTCAATACCGGGCAGCATGATATCAAGCATAATCAGATCGTAATCATTTGAAGTTGCCATCATAAAGCCTTCTTTCCCGTCACAGGCGGCGTCCACGATAAACAGTTCCTCCTCAAGACCTTTTTTAAGAAAGGTTGCAACGTTTTCTTCATCTTCTACAATCAATATCTTCATTACCGGCTCCTACAGTATTGATACGGGTATTTTATCAGAATTCTTTTAATATTTGTCTTAATACTGTTAAAATAAGACTTCTTAACTTCAATAGAGGAGGCACGCCATGCCAAGAAAGAACTACTTTTTCACTTCTGAATCGGTAACAGAAGGGCATCCTGACAAGGTTGCCGACCAGATATCGGACGCAATCCTTGATTCAATAATCGCTGATGATCCATATGGGAGGGTTGCCTGCGAGACCTTGGTTACAACAGGGCTTGCCTTTGTTTCAGGAGAGATAACCACGAGTAGCTATGCCCCGATCCCTGATCTTGTAAGGGAGACCATCAGGGATGTAGGTTACACAAGGGCAAAGTACGGTTTCGATTATGAAACCTGTGCCGTAATAACGGCGATTGACAGACAGTCAGGTGACATTGCAATGGGAGTGGACGTCGGTGGTGCCGGTGATCAGGGGCTGATGTTCGGTTTTGCTTGTGACGAAACCCCTGAGTTGATGCCGTTACCGATTATGCTTGCCCATAGACTGGCCATGAGGCTTGCAGATGCGAGAAAAAAGGATATACTTGGTTATCTCAGGCCCGACGGTAAGACCCAGGTAACAATTGAATACAGGGAAGGCCGGCCCCTGAGGATAGATTCGGTTGTCGTTTCCACCCAGCATAATCCGGACATAACCCTTAAGGAACTGAGAGAGGACGTTATCGAGAAGGTGATCAAGCCGGTGCTGCCCCCGGAACTGCTTGACGAAGAGATGGTGAAATACCACATCAACCCAACGGGGAGATTTGTTATCGGGGGCCCTATGGGTGATACCGGACTTACGGGGAGAAAGATTATCGTTGATACCTATGGAGGGGTTTCCAGACATGGAGGAGGGTGTTTCTCCGGTAAAGATCCCACGAAGGTAGACCGTTCGGGCGCCTATATGGCCAGATACATTGCAAAAAATATCGTTGCTGCCGGGATAGCCGAACGGGCAGAGGTCCAGATAGCATATGCAATCGGGATACCCGAGCCGGTTTCCATACTTGTCGATCACTTTAGTACCGGCAAGATTCCGCACCAGGAGATTGTACGTCTTGTGAGTACGAACTTCGATCTCACCCCAAAGGGGATAATTGATGCCCTCGACCTGAGGAGGCCCGTCTACAAAAAGACCGCCGCTTATGGACACTTTGGCAGGGAAGACGATGATTTTACGTGGGAGAAGACCGACAGGGCGGATGCACTGAGAAGGGAAGCCGGTCTTTAGTGATTGAATGTTGATGGGAATTCATTGAAGTAACAAGCAGATATTTTGTTTAGGTCAACCCGCGGTTTTTGCCGCAGGTACTTCATTACAAGGAGTGAAGATGATTGAGCATGATGTAAAGGACCTATCACTGGCAAAGCAGGGCTGTTTGCGGATAGAATGGGCTGAAATGGAGATGCCCGTTCTGAGGAAGATAAGGGAACGGTTCAGGAAGGTAAGACCCCTTAAGGGGGTTAAAATTGCCGCCTGTCTGCACGTAACAACGGAGACCGCCAGTCTCGTTGAGACCCTCAAGGAGGGTGGCGCAGATGTTGTGCTGTGTGCATCCAATCCCCTAAGCACCCAGGACGATGTGGCGGCGTCACTTGTCAAATACTCAAAGATACCGGTATTTGCCGTAAAGGGTGAGAATAACCGTACTTATTACAGGCATATACGTTCAGTTCTTGACTTTGGTCCCCATATAACCATGGATGACGGCGCTGATCTGGTTTCAACACTTCACAAAAGCGGTGGTGACGCCGTAGACGCCATCCTTGGAGGCACCGAGGAGACAACAACGGGCGTTATACGTTTAAAGGCAATGGCGGGAAAGGGGGTTCTGAGGTATCCCATTATAGCCGTCAATGATGCCTACACGAAGCATCTTTTTGACAACCGCTACGGTACGGGGCAGAGTACATTGGACGGAATTCTCAGGGCTACCAACAGACTCATCGCAGGCTCCGTGTTTGTGGTCTGTGGTTATGGCTGGTGTGGAAGGGGTGTTGCGATGAGGGCGCGTGGTATGGGTGCCCGGGTAGTTGTGGTGGAGGTCGATCCATTGAGGGCCCTTGAGGCAACCATGGACGGTTATGAGGTAATGCCTGTAAAGGAGGCCTCAAGGATTGGTGATTTTTTCGTGACTGTTACCGGGGATATAAACGTTATCTCCAGGGATTGTTTCAAGGTTATGAAGGACGGGGCCATCGTGTGCAATTCCGGTCACTTCAATGTGGAGATCGACATAGACGGGTTAAAGGCACTTTCAGTGTCATCAAGGACTATACGTGAATATGTCGACGAGTTTACCCTGAAGAACGGCCGGAGAATTTATCTCCTTGGGGAGGGGAGGCTGATAAACCTCTCTTCTGCGGAAGGGCACCCCTCTGCCGTGATGGATATGAGCTTTGCAAACCAGGCCCTGTGTGCAGAGTTTATTGCCAAAAACCACAAGAAACTCCACAGCGAGGTCTACAGTGTCCCCGAGCCCATTGACAGTAAGATTGCCTCGCTGAAGTTACGATCAATGGGGATCAGGATAGATTCACTCACAAAGGCGCAGAGGGAGTACCTTAACAGCTGGGAAATCGGCACTTAAGACGGCAGCGGTCATTTAGGCGGCAAGATGATTGATCTCAAGTCTCTGAATGAAGAAGACCTCTCATCAGTGGTCGGTTCGCTTGGCCTGCCATCATACAGAGAAAAGCAGCTTATCCACTGGATCTACGAAAGGGGTGTTACCGATGTCAGGGACATCACCGAGTTGCCGGTCCCCCTGAGAGAGAGACTCTCCCGGATAGCATACATCAGTTCACTGAAGGTAATTGAACGTCAGGTATCAGGAGATGGGACCGAGAAGTTCCTCTTCGGTCTTGAGGACGGCGAGACTATAGAGACCGTACTGATTCCCGATGGCGGGAGACGCACCCTGTGTATATCATCCCAGGTCGGTTGTACCATGGGGTGCAGGTTCTGCCTGACTGCAAGGATTGGGTTTGTTCGTAACCTCACGGCCCATGAGATTGCAGACCAGGTAATAACTGTCCGGAGATTGATCAAACCGGAAGAGCTGACAGGCATCGTATTGATGGGTATGGGTGAACCCTTAAACAACCTCGACGGGGTTGCCGACGCCCTCTGGAGAATAACGGGTCATCTCAGGATATCCAAGAGGAGAATAACCCTCTCGACAGCGGGGGTTGTCCCTGTCATAAACAGGCTTCCCGGGGTTATACCTTCAGTTAACCTTGCAGTATCCCTCAATGCTACAACTAATGCGGTAAGGGATATGTTGATGCCCGTAAACAGGCGGTATCAAATAGAGGAACTCCTCTCGGCATGCAGGAACTACCCCCTTGACAGAAGACGTCGCATAACCTTTGAGTACATACTCATTGAGGGTCTGAATGATAACCCGGAAGACGCCGAACGCCTTGTGATCATGTTGAGGGGAATCCCGTCCAAGGTTAATCTTATACCTTTCAATCCCTTTGAGGGTGCAGAGTTCAGACCGTCACCCGATGAGAAGATCCTTGCCTTTCAGGAGATCCTTATAAGGAGGGGAATGACTGCTTTAATAAGAAAGAGCAAGGGGCGGGACATACTTGCAGCCTGTGGTCAGTTAAAAGGGCACAGGTAAGAATGCGCGGGCTCCCGCATTCAGCTTTCTGCATGTCGCATCTCTGCTTCTGATGAGGCCGGATCGAGTCAATCGGGAAGATACTTCTTCACGAGTTTTACGAGTTGCTGTGTCTGTATCGGTTTTGCAAGATAGTCGTTTGCGCCGATAGCCAAAGCCTTTTTTCTGTCCTCTTCAGCTCCTTCAGTGGTGATAATGATAATAGGTATGTCCTTGTAAGAGGGGTTTCCCCGTACGAGACTTATAAGTTTCAGTCCATCCATGACAGGCATGTTTATGTCCGCCAGAATGATATCGACCTTCTCTGTTGAGAGTTTTTTCAGGGCATCAACACCGTCGGTTGCCTCTATCACACTGGACTTGGGTATCCGCCGCATGGCAAAGCTTATCAGTTGTCTCATGGTAGGTGAATCTTCTACAACGAGGATGCTGGGCATAGAGCCTCCTTTATCTCCCGGGTTTTTCTTTTAAAAGTTCAAGGAAACTCTGAATCGTGGTAAGCTTCCTCTCTGACTGAGTGTAGAGGCGCGATGAGAAGATGGCGGTTGCTGCATGACCTGCAAGGAGATTGAAGAGTTCATAGTCAATATTAGAGAAGGCTGATTTCTGAATGAAAAAGGAGTAAAAAGCGATTACCCCGATTACATGCTCCTTGATTTTCAGGGGTATGCAGACGATAGGGTTAACAGGATCAATCCCGTCCCTATGGATCATCTTTTCAGAGAAAAATCCCTCTCCATCCCTGGCTACCGTACCTATTATGCCCTCACCCATGTTTATGTTCGGGATGGTGCCGATATCCAGGCCTTCGCTTGCTACCGCGATGAGCTGCTTGTTTTTTTCATCGATAAGCATGATTGCAAAGGATTCAGCGCCGATCAGGTTTATGATTATCTCAAGGACTATCTTGAGCACCTCGTCATAATCCAGCGTGGAATGTAACTGGTAACTTGCAACATAGAGATTGGCGAGGTTGTTGTTTTCCTCCTCCACCTCGATATATCTCTGTGCAAAATCCTTGTTTTCCTCCTCCACCTTCCTGAAATGCTCCTTGTAAGAGGCAAGCTCTCTTTCAAGAACGCTGATCCTCTCCTCGTAGTTCTTTATACGTATCCCGTTCGCACTTCCGCCGATTTCTTCTTCCAGTTTGGCAGCCCTGAAACGGAGCCGTTCGTTCTCCTTAAGAAGGATTTTTGTGAACTCTTCACCCTTCCTGAAGATCTGTAAAAACTCCTCGGCCTTTTTCAATATGGATCCCTCATCTTTCATGGCTTTTCATTTAATGTTTTCTTTTAAAACGCGTCTCTTAAGCTCTGCAGGTATGCTGTTAAGCGGCATTATGCGCTTGGCAAAACCCGCCTTGATCACTTCCTGCGGCATACCGAAAACCACCGCTGTCTTCTCGGACTCGGCAACCGTAAAGCCATCTTTTCCGTAAATCTCCTTCATGCCCTCTTTTCCGTCGTTTCCCATTCCGGTTAGTATAACACCAAGTGTCCTGTTTTTAAAAATATCAGCTGCTGATTTCATCATGATGTCGACTGAAGGTACGTACCTGTCGGATTCATCTGCCTCGAGTAACTTGACAAGAACCCTGTTTCTGCTCTTTTTCAACTGCATATGATGTCCTCCGGGGCATATCAGTGCAGTTGAAGGCTCAAGGGTATCTCCTTCCACGGCTTCCTTTACATTGATATAAGAGAGCTGGTCAAGTCTGGCTGCAAGCGCCCCCGTGAATTCCCCCGGCATATGCTGGCTGATTACAACAGGCAGTGGGAACCCCTCGGGCAGGGAAGTCAGGATTAGCTGAAGGGCCTGAGGCCCGCCTGTGGAGGCGCCTATGGCAATTACTCCCGGATCGGTTGTTTCACGGGCATCCAGGGTCTTCAGGGATTTTCTCCTGTAGAGGTTGTCAAGGTTCCTGTTGAGCTTCTTGAGGGAGTTGAGGTTTATACTGTGGATCTTATTGAGCAAATCCTGCTCGATCTTTTCAATCTCAGGTGATGCACGTCTTGTGGGTTTTGCAATAAAGTCGACGGCACCCATCTCCAGTGTCCTGAAAACCGTCCTGCTGTTGGAGAGGGAACTGACCATAATAACGGGCGTGGGACATTCCTTTGTAAGCCATCTCAGAAAGCTGAAACCATCCATGTGGGGCATCTCGATATCAAGGGTTATTATATCGGGTCTGTATCTGAGTGTTTTTGAAATGGCATCTATACCGTCAACGGCAACAGCAATAACATCGATCGCCGGGTCTTTAGAGAGCATCTTTTTTATTGCCTGTCTGCTGAAAGCGGAGTCATCCACAACAAGAACCTTTGTCTTTTTATCCATAACTGTAATACTCCTCAGGTTGGAGGCCCGTATAACTTATGGGGCTCCCCTTCTGTTGCAACGGGTTTGGTATATACAAGATCATGCTGAAGCTGTTTTAATGAAAAGGCTGTGGAGATATTTATGAGTGATTCAGCATGTCCCAGAAGAAGGTATCCGTCTTCCGGGAGTAAATTATAAAAACTTTCGACGACTCTTTTCCTCGAAGGTCCATCGAAATAGATAAGGACATTTCTGCAGAAGACGACATCCATGGTGCCGAGAAAGAGGACCTTCCCGGCATCAAGGAGATTGAGATATCCGAAGTGGACAAGACCCTTGAGGTTGTCCTTTATCCTGTATGAGTTGCCGTTATCGGTCACAAAGTATTTCTTCCGGTAGTATTCATCGGTACAGCGGAAAGAGTTCTGCCTGTAAACAGCGTTCCTTGCGGTCTGCAGGACCCCCCTGTTTATGTCACAGCCTATTATGTCGATTTCCCAGTTCCAGAGGAGGTTGCTCTCAAGTATAAGCATTGCTATAGTATAGGGCTCTTCGCCGGAAGAACATCCTGCCGAAAGGATCCTGATTTTCCTTTTTCTTCTATTCCTCTCTTTCAACTCAGGCAGTATCTCTTCCGAGAAGGCACGGAGCTGGTTTTTTTCCCTGAAAAAATAGGTCTCATTGACGGTAAGTATATCCATTATCTCGGACAGTTCGGTGTCCCTGTTGCGGTCATACAGCAGGTATCTGTAATAGTCCCGGAAGGTTTTTATATTATGTGACCTGAGACGGCCGTTAAGTCTTCTCTCAAGGAGGGATCTCGATTTGTTATCAAAATAGATGCCGGAGAAGTCCCTGATGAGTTCACGGAGAAGTCTAAAGGCATCTTCATTTAACTTGATGGTTTCTTCCCCTTCAAACACCTAATCCGTCCTCGATTTCCCTCTTCACGGAGGGATCGTCTTCAATATCGTAAATCCCTTCGAGACATTCCCTTGCCTTTTCGGTCCCCATCCTTGAGAGCGCCTGGACCGCCGCAAGCCTTGTTGCCCAGTCTTCGCTGAACAGGAAGGGTTTTACTGCATCCTCCACCCCGGAATAGGAAGAAAGCGCCATGATGGCGGTCCTCTTAATTTCCCTGTCGGGGAAGTTGAGTAAACCGAGCAACTCCTTCCTTGCAGACGGGTGGTTAAATGCCGACAATGATTCGATAGCCTGGGTGACGACAAAGCCGTTCCGGTCATGAAGCAGATTTATAAGGGTCTCAACAGCCCCTTCATTCCTGATGGAAGAAAGAGTCCGTGCGGCCATAGCACGTACGGACCCTTCTGAATCCTTTGCCATTACTCTCAGTGCTTCAAGGGCTTCATCGTTGTCAAAGATGGCAAGGCACCCCGTTGCCACCTCTCTTACCTCTGGTGACTCATCGCTCAGGGCCATCTTTATATACTTCAGGGTGTCCTTCCATCTGATACGTGAAATGGCCGTAACGGCTGCCGTCCTGACACCAACTGAAGGGTCTCCAAGTGTGAGGCTCAGCTCCTGTAATGCATATTCAGATCTTAATTCACCAAGGAGTGTAACAGAGTTTCTCCGTATCACCTCATTTGCAGAACGGAGTCCGTCCATGAGGTGAGAGGGGTCAATCCGGTCCTTCAGCTTTGTTAAGGAACCGATCAGCGCTTCCTGAACATCGGGATAAGGATGTCCCAGGATCGAAAGCAGGTTGTCGACGGCCTTTTTGTCACCGATTCGTCCGAGTCCGCGTACGGCATGAACTATCACATGCCCATCACGATCATGCAGGAGCCCCGTAAAGATATCGATGTAACCGGGTGCGCCTATGTCAGCCATTGAGTCAACAATGAGTCTTCTCTTTTCAGGCGTTACAGTATGAAGGAGTTCAGGAAACAGGCCGGGGTCTTTCTTGCCCATGAAGACAAGCGCCCTCTTTACAATATCCCTGAGGTTTTCATCTTCGGCAAGATCGAGAAGTTGCATCACGGCACGGTGGTCATGTAGCAGCCCCAGGGTGATTATGGCAGCCTTTTTTACTTCCGGATTATTATGGCTTGTGTATTTCAGGCAGATTTCAAATGCATCGGCACCGACGAGTTCCACGAGCCGCTCAGAGATATATTCTTCGGAAACACCGTTTTCATAGTATCTCTCGATGGTTCTGAGCGTCTCTTCCTGTATCGAACGTCTCTGATCACGAAGGAGAGGGATTACGTATTGCAGGGTGTCGGGCTCGGAAAACGCTGAAAGTGAACGGAGGGCGGGTTCGGTCAGCGGCCTGTTCCCGAGTGATTTAATAAGGAAGGGAATAACCTTTCTGTCGCCTATCATCCCGAGTGCGTTTACCGCCGGATAGGCAGTCCAGACGTCTTCCTCTTCAATTATATTTATCAGTGCATCAGTTACAGAGGGTTCCCTCAACTTCCCGAGATATTCAACCGCGGAGGCCCGGACGTTTTCGTCTTCGTCCCTTATAGCCTTAAGCAGAAGATGTGTTACTTCCGTGCCGCCGATTATGCCGATGACATCAATTATAAACTTCCTGACATCCCGGTTGTCCGTATCGAATGCCTTTATCAGGTTGGGGAGTCCCTTCTTCCCCAGTCTTGTTAATGCCTCGATGGCGGTATTACGCGCGCCGGCGTTGTCTTCCAGGTAGAGGAGGTTAATTAGATCCCGGATATAGCCTTCTGCGGGGTAATTATCCATAAGTACGTCAAGCGCGGTTTTCCTTACCCTCCAGCTTTCATCCTTGAAGGAGTCGATTATTACCGACAGTCCTTCGGATCGTCCTCTCTGAGAGAAGATCCTGGACCTTTTCAGTTCTATATCCCTGTTGAGCTTTTCGTTATTCATCTTTTACATTTACCCCGGCGCTCCTGAGCAGTCTTTTTTGGCCGCCTCCCTTTTTTGCGGTTTTTTTAGTGGGGGATTTTCCACCTTCAGCCTTCCTCTTCGATTCCTTAAGGAGCACCTTTTCCTCGGTTGAGAACACCCTCTCTATATCCATGATGATAATAATCCGTTCATTCCCCATCTCTGCTATTCCCTCAATGAATTCCGGCCTGAATCCCTTGAACAGGCTGGACGGTTTTGATATCCGTTCCCGGGGTATCTCCGCTATCTCCGTGACACCGTCAACCAGGAGGCCGATTTTCTCTCCTTTACCGAATCCCAGTATTACGATCCGCGCCTTCCCCGCCTCTTCCGTGATGCCGAAACGCCTTCGCATGGAAACAACGGGGATGACCTCACCCCTGTGGTTTATTACCCCGGAAATAAACTCGGGTACATCGGGAACCGCGTGGAGTTTTACAGGATTCAGGACCTCCGCAAGCTTGAAGATATCAATCCCGAAGTAATCGTCCTTTATAAAGAAAACAAGATATTTCATTGCCCTGTTTCGGTTCTGAAGTGATCCATTTCCTTCCTGAGTTCTTCCACCTCCGCATGGAGCGATGATATGAACAGCGAGACCTCTTTGACATCCCTTGCGGTATTCTTACCCAGATTCATTACAGACTGCAGGAGACTCGTTATGTGCTCATTTATCTTCTGTTGTTCAGAGGATGCCGTTGTTATTTCAGCGGTTTTTTCATTTGCTAATTCTATATTGTCGGTGATAAACTTTGTGCTCTTCGCCTGTTCGTCCGTGGCCTTCTTTGTGATCTCCATGGATTCCTTGATGGATGAGACGCTCTCAAGAAGGTACGAAATGCCTTTTTCCTGTTCCTCGGTGGCCCTGCTTACCTTAAAAATCATTTTTTTGATATGTTCAATAGCCTTCACAATCAACTCAAGTCCCCGCGTCTGCTCAATCGATGCGCGTTTTATACTCTGTGCGATCTCGCTCGAACGTTGTGAGGAGTGCAGGATCTCGCGAAGCGCCTCTCCTGTATTCATTACCGCTTCGCTTCCCTTCTCTACCATGGTAAAGGTCTCATTGGTTCCATTTACCACCGTCTGGATTTCTCTCTTGAGCGTTGAAACGATTCCAGCTATCTCCCGGGTCGAGGACGCGGTCCTGTCGGACAGCGTCTTCATCTCGGATGCCACTATCGAAAAGCTCTTTCCGTATTCCCCGGCCTGAACCGCAAGAATTTGAGCGTTCAGACTCAAAAGCCCCGTCTGTTCCGTAATATCCCTGATGACGGAGAGGATCTTCTCGATGTCCTTGGACATTCCTCCCAGTCTCTCAATCGATTGCTTGAGTTCAGTTACGGATGCCTCGATCTGTTCCATCCTTTCAACTGCTTCAACAATCGAGAGCATCCCCTTCCCGGATACGGTTTCCGTTGTAAGGAAACTCAGTTCCGCCGACTCCCGAGAGATGCGTTCGATTTCCTTTACCGTCGCATTTATCTCATCTGCAGAGGCAGATGCCTCCTGCATAGCCGAGGATACCTCCGTTGTAAGAGAGGCGACTTCATGTGATGACTGGGTAAGCTCGGTAGTGGTCGAGTAGGAGTCGTTAATATTGCGCTGAAGACTTTCGGCAGCAGCGGCTATCTCTTCCGAGGTAGCCTTGAATTCCAGGAGAGCAGAGACATTGTCGTTTGAAAGGGAAAGGAGTGTGTCCGTGTTTTTATGTATCCGTAGTTGTGACTTGGATGCATTTCTGAGGGACAGTGAGACATCTTCAAGGGATTTTTGCTGGTTGTTTACACTGTTGGTCACGTTCTTGAAGGTCAGGTTGAGTTGGCTCATGGCCGCCGATACATTCCTTGAGATATCCTTTAATTTTCTTATGTAACCCTTCAGTCTCGTTATAAGGAAGTCGATACCACGGGCTATTGTTCCGATTTCCGTTTTATCCTCGATGCCGATGCTTTGGGACAGGTCACCAAGGGTGATCTTCTCGATAACCCTGCTCATCTCCCTTATGCGTCCACCGATATCACGTTTAAAGAACAGGGCAATAAGAAAAATGAGACCTATGAAGACAACCATCTGGAGCATCATGGAGGTGATGAGATGACCGGCGAGGTTTGCCTTTATCCTTCTAACGGAGTATCTTATCCTGACCTTGCCTATTACGTCGGTGCCGGACCGAATGGGAAATTCGGATATTTTGTAGGCAGTCCCGGTGCTTTCGTGACTCTTTTTGATGAGTCTCTTCCCGTCCGCATCCAGAATCTCTACGGAGATTATGTCTTCATTCTTCAAGATATCATCGATTATCCGTTCAAGATATGTATGATCTGAGCTGACAAGGGCGGTTGCAGCTATGTTGCTTATTATACCACCCGACAGGGATAGCACGTTGTTGAGGGAGTCTTCGAGGGTCGTCTTTTCACGGTAGAAGGACCATGCCCAGATCAGGGACTGTCCAACGAAGAGAATTATCAGGATCCTGTATATAAACCTTGTTGAGAGACTCTTTTCGATAGTCATCTCAGTTCCCACCGGATGACAGGGCATTATTCATCCTGATTATTTCCAGCCCCGCGGGATGTCTGATAAAGTCAATGAACCGACATGCAGCATATGAAACTAAAAGTGAAATTCCTTTTACCATTGGTTGCCTCCTCAGATCAGTTGTATTTGTGACATCATTTCACGGATCTTTTGATAGTCTTCGTCGGATGTCTCAATAAAGCCTGTGTAATGTTCATTTATTGATTTAAGGATGGAGAGCCCTTCAGTGTCGGTGTCCTTAAGGGACAGGAAGGCCGATTTAATCATCTGAACCTCGTTTTCAGGCAGATCCCTTGATACACATACGTTGAACTCGGGAATCTCCTCTGAGAACTTGATATACTTCAGGCCCCGCTCCTTGTATTTTTCGGCGGTCAACTCCATGACGGCACCTGCATCATATTCACCTGAAAGGACCGCCTCCGCGACATCGTCATGGTGACCAAGGTAGTTGTAAAAGAGCAGGTCCGAGATGTCCACCCCTTCCTGAAGAAGCATAAACCTCGGTACGATGTGAGATGAGGTTGAGTCAGGATCGCCGAAACAGAAGGACTTGCCCTTGAGGTCTTTGAGACCTGCGATGGAACTGCCGGAGCGTGCTATGATAACGGAGTGATGGTAGGGCTTTCCGTTATTCAGCGCCTTTACCAGCGCCCTTACGTTGTAATCCCTTCTGGCCTTGATATAGGTTGACGGGGTCATGAAGCATAGCTGGGTCACGCCGTTGCCTATATCCTGGATAGCGCCCTGGAAGTCCACACCAACCTTGAGCTCGACCTTTTTACCCAGTTTTCTGCCGAGATAATCGGAGAGGGGGCTGAATCTCCGGTGCATCTCGGCGGGGCTCTCGAGGGGAATGACGCCGAACCTTGTTGTCTTTTCACTATGAGAGACAGGTGTGAAGCTGAACTTCTCCATCTCTGTCACAATAAGCTCGGTATCCTTCA
The DNA here is from genome assembly GCA_002897935.1 of bacterium BMS3Abin08. NCBI lineage: Bacteria > bacterium BMS3Abin08. Next base: position 40,916 of record BDTA01000046.1, on the reverse strand, counting down.
CGAGTGTCCTGAGGGCGTTATTTACCTTGAAGGAGATATTCCTGTTCTTTGCAGGAATATCAGAGATGTTCCTTATTGAATGCCTGATCTGCTCTGATCCCATTTTCTGTTCGTTGAGTGCGCTTGCTATGTGCTGGCTCTTTTCGGATACAACCTCCGTGCTCTGGCGTATGAGCTTGCTCTGTTGAGACTGTTCCTCTGTTGCAGTCTTGACCTGTGTTGCAATACTCCTTATGCGTTCTGCTGCATTCATAAGGAGGGACATGCCCCTTGACTGCTCTGCAGTTGCCTTTGCAATCTGGCTTACCATGTTCCTTACCTTCTCCATTGATTCAGCAACGAACCTTGCAGCCTCGGATTGTTCCGATGTGGAGTGTTCTATGGCAGTCGACATATCGGAAGAAAGCCTGGCGCTTTCAATTATTTTCTCCAGCGCACCGGATGCGTTTTTTGAGAGACCGAGCCCCCCGGTAACCGCCTCAAATCCGAGGTTCATTGCATACACTGCGTCAGCGACCTCTTTCTGGACGGTATGGATCAGCGTTGAGATCTCCTGGGTGGAGAAGGATGTGCGTTCAGCGAGATCCTTGATCTCATCGGCTACCACGGAGAAGCCCTTGCCGTGTTCACCGGCCTGCGCTGCAAGTATGGCGGCATTAAGAGCGAGGAGGGTGGTCTGGTCTGTGATTTCATCTATTACCGTGAGGATCTTTCCAATTTCTTCAGATCTGCCTCCCAGTCTCTTTATGTACTCCGCGGTGGTCTCGACTGAGATCTTTATCCTTTCCATTCCCTCTATCGTCTTTTCAATGGCATCCTTACCGTATGTTGACGCCTCGGTCATAACCCTTTCACTCAGCCTGGCGGACTCCTTGGTATTTACCTCGACTTCTCTTATTGAAGCGGTAATCTCCTCAATGGTTGAGAGTGTATCGTCGGTCGAATTCAGGAGACCGTCCGCACTTGAAGCAACCTCTTTGATTGAGGATGTCAGTTCTTCAATGGAGGAGGAACTGGATTCAACCGATTCAAAGAGCTCATTACTGTTCTGGGCAATCTGAAATATACTGGCAGACATCTCCTCGATTGCAGATGCCATCTCTTCAGATGACACTGCAAGACCGTCTGTGCTTTCACTTATCTCAGAGATCGAGGCATTGAGTTCTTCAATGGAACTTGATATGTTCTCTATCGCCTCTGTCTCGGTTTTTGTTGTCTCAACGAGGTCTCTCGATTCAGTTTCCACCTCCGTTGAAATCTTTGAGACGCGTCTGGTGATATCCTTGACCCTCTGAAGTATCGATGATATTGACTGCAGGGCGCCCTGAAGGGCGGAACTTGCCTGGCCGATCTCATCATCGGCAGCTATGTCGGTTCTGAAGGTCAGGTCCCCCTGTGCAAGGAGAGTCGCTGCTCCTTCTATCTTCCTGATGGGATTGATAATAATCTTCCTCATGAGTATCCAGATTATAAAGGAGAGTATGAAAATCGCTGATATTGTTGCCAGGATATTGAACATAGCCATCCTTACGATCTTGCTCTGCTCGTCACGGAGTGACATGGAGATCTTTACAACACCGAGAAAAGGACTTTTTACCAAGTGACATTTCTGGCACGCAGGAGAGTTCTCGAGGGGTCTGTAAATCAACATCCGGTTGTTTTTTATAATCGAAAAAGGTGACAGATCAGCAGCAAATCTTTTAACAATCTCTGATTCCTTTGAAGGAGCAGTCTTGTTGAAGGCCTCTCTTCCCTCATGGTTCAGTATGGTTATATTCTCAATTCCTTTCAGGGTCTTGAAATCGTTGGACATTGCCCTGGTAATGTCCGACTTCCCTTCGAGCATTGTTCTTTTCAGGCTTTTGCTGATAACGTTTGCAGTTTCAAACATCTTCTCCTGCGCGGTTTCATATATGCTCTTTTTCTGCATAAAATAAACCATGGTGACGGCAAAAACAGACCCTGTAACAATTACAAGCACTACTGCCCCCAGAATCTTCTTTTCAAGTGTTCCCATTATCTCCTCCTTATCTGATCAATGAGAGGGAAATTTTACATCCTGTATATTTGGTAAATATAACACCATGCGGTCTCTGCCGCAGTTCCATATTTCCGTCATTATTTCCGTTATTCCGGCTTATTCCTGTCATTCCGGCTTGTCCGGAATCTTTCCTGTGATCCAGAACAAGTTGAAGGATTCCCGACAAGCGGGAATGACACCGAAAATAAACATACAATTTTCAGACGCCCTGGGGTCTCTGCCGCAGGGTAGTTCACTTTTAAAAGACTCAAGAATGCGGATGCTCCTCTTCTTTATTGTCTTCAAAATTGTCTTCAAATACAAAAAGCGCTGCATCGCTTTTTAGTACGGTTATGAATCTGCCGCTATGGATGCTTACACTCTCAATAAACCTTACCTCTGATTCAGTGAGATGAGTGGGTGGCTCGTTGAGCGAGTCTTCCGATACCCTTATAACATCAACCACCTGGTCGGTTAAGACCCCGATCGGACCTCTTCCCCCCTTTGCAACGATTACTTTCTCCTTTCTCCTGGTTGGCAATCTGTTTTTCGATAATTTCCGCAGGGTGCCGTTATCCAGGGTTGAACTGTCCGGCTTAAGGAGCTTTGTCAGGTCCAGCACGGGGATTATCCTTCCCCTTAAGGATATTAAGCCGCACAGGTGTTCAGGTCCCGTGGGTACAGGGGTCAGGTTATAGAGATTGATTATCTCCTGAACATCGTTCATGTGAAAGGCGTAGCACTCCGACCCAAGCTGAAAAGAGAGCAACTCCACGGAAGCCGGGATGCCTTTCCGTGGCTCCTGGTCCGCTTGTTCTTCAGGTCTCCCGGTCCCTGTTGACTCATCGCGTATCTCTTCTGCCCCGGCAAGTCCGGTTTCAGGAGACTTGACGGCGCTCTCATTTTTCCTTGATGCCTTGCCGCCTTTGTTTTTCGTCTCTTTTTTCTTCCTTGCCTTTTTTCTGACTTTAGCTATATCCATTATATCCAAGCTCCCTTACCGCATCAATAATGTTCTCTTCATCGATGATCTCCTGGTCCTTTGAAAAGGCATCAAGGAGCGCAGAAGTGGCGATACTGTTGATAACCCGGGGTATTCCGCCGGAATATCTGAATATTACCTTCAGAGCCCTTTCCGTAAAGAGCCGTGATCCCCTTCCCGAGGTCTTTAATCTATGTCCGACGTAGTCTGTGGTTTCCTTCTCATCAAGTGCCCCTATGTGATAGAAGAGTCCGATTCTCTGCCTTAAAGGGGCATATGCCCTGTGTCTCAGCCTCCTCCGGATATCGGGCTGAGCAACGAGTATGAGGCTTATAAGATTTGTATCGTCAAGTTGAAAGTTGGTAAGAAGACGGATTTCTTCAAAGGCATCCTTTTTTGGAATAAGCTGGGCCTCATCGATGATGATTACGGGCGTTATCCCCTTTTCATAATCGTTGTAGACCTTCTGGTAAATCGCTTCAAGGAGGTCATCCTTGTAACCGGAGGGGATGGTTATCTCCATCCTTTTTGCAATGGACCTGAGGAACTGGTTCGCAGTGAGCCGGGGATTAAGTATAAGGATAACCCTGTAGCTCTCATCAAGGCAATCCATCAGGGCCCTTGTAAGTGTGGTCTTGCCACAGCCGATCTCACCCGTCAGGAGAACGATCTCTCTTTCCTCAACAGCATACTGGAGTCTTGCGAGCGCCTCTTCATGAGCCTTGCTCATAAAGAGGAACCTCGGGTCGGGGGTCTTGCTGAAGGGTCTGTCCTTGAGTGAAAAAAAGTCCCTATACATGGGCCAACCCCCGGTACCTCTTAAGCGTTTCCTCCATGATCGCCTCAACATCGATAACGAGGATCACTTCGTTTTTGCCTACTTCGGCAGCTCCTGTAAATCCCTTGAAGTTCCTGAAGTAGTCGCCGAGTGATTTTATGACCATATCCTGGCTCCCGATGAGCGCATCCACAATAATGCCCACTCTGCGTTCACCATACCCTGCGACAACTATGTATTTTTCTTCAGAGTCCGCAGTCCGTAAGTCAAACAGCCCTGCAAGGGATATGGTGGGGAGAAGTTCTCCCCTGAGGTTGTAGATCATGTTGCCTTCAATGCTCTGGATGTCGGTCCTCTTCACAAGCAGGGTCTCCGATATGGATGTGAGGGGCAGGGCGAAGTTGTGGCTTCCCGACCGTATTAAAAGGGACTTAATGATTGCAAGGGTAATGGGTATAGTCAGTGAGAAGCGGGTAAACACGTCCATCTCCGAGGAAACATCAACGAAACCACCGATTGATGATATCTTCTCTTTAACCACATCCATGCCTACGCCCCTGCCTGAGACATCGGTAATGGTTTCGCTGGTGGTGAAGCCTGGCAGGAAAATGAAGTTTATTATCTCGCTTTTATCAAGCTCATCCTGCCTGGAAACGAGCCCGAGGGCATCTGCTTTCTCTTTTATCCTTGAAGGGTCTATTCCACGCCCGTCGTCTTCAACCTCAACAATAACGTGATTCCCCTTCGGGAATGCACTCAGCTTGATCTGAGCGGTTTGAGGTTTTCCTTTAGACGCGCGCTCCTCCGGGGTTTCTATCCCGTGATCAAGGGCATTTCTCACAATATGCATCAGGGGGTCGGCAATCTCCTCGGCAATGAACTTGTCAATCTCCGTATCCTCGCCAAAGGTCTTTAACTCGACGGTTTTTTTCAATCCCTTTGAGTATCTTCTGATAATCTGTCCCAGCCTCGAGAATATCTGCCCTACGGGTACCATCCTTATCTGGAGGACGTCATCCTGGAGTTCCTTGAGTCGCCTGTCAAAGTTCTGTATCACCCTGTGCATATCAAACACAAGGTGTGAGTGACCATACGTCTCGATCAGTTCCTCCTCGACCCTGCTTATGGCTCCCTTGGTAAGGTTCAGCTTGCCTATGGTGTTGAGGATCCTGTCGAGTTTTTCGATATCCACCCTGACGGTTGAGGAGACGCTTCTGAGTGTCTCCTCCTGAGTGACAGGCTGTACAGTGGAGGGTTTGCAGCTATAAATCTCCTCGATTACCAGACCGGTTTTATCCCTTAGATAGTGCAGGTCTTTTTCAGATGCAAAGAGGAGTTTGAAGCCTATGGAGCCCTCCGGGATGCCCTCTGATGTGGGGAGGGTCGAGATGAGTTCCCCGTCTTTCTTCAGGGTCCCGGTGAGCTTGGAGAGCCCTTTGTCGAATTCAGAGAGGGAGAAGACGGTGTAGATAAGAAATATGCCCTTTTTATCCTTTACGTTTGTTCTTAAGCGGTGCTCTTCATATTCGGATAAGACCCTGAGAATTTCCTCCCCGACTATTTCACTTAAGGGGGCCTCGCCGGAGGACATCCCCGCAGTATTTTTGAACCTCTCAATCTCCCGGATACAGGAGGAGACGTCGGTGTCCTTTTCTTCAGAAGCCACCGATACCATGTTCCTCACTATGTCAATGTTATGGAAGAGGAAGTTTATGAGATCCTCCGACAAGTCGATCCTGCCAAGACGGAGTTCGTCAAGCAGTCCTTCAAGTTCGTGACTCAGGTCTTTAAGTCCTTCATGCCCGTAAAGTCCGGAGATCCCCTTCAGGGTATGCATGGATCTGAATAAGGCATTGAGTGTGTCAGGGTTGTATTGTTCCGGAAAACCATCCTGTATCTCGAGGAGGCATTCCCTCGATTCATTAAGGAGGTCTTCAGCTTCTGAAATAAACTCTTTGTTTGTTGAACTCATTTTTGAATTATTTGTTTAACCGTTTCCTGGAGTTCCTCAGGCTTAAAGGGTTTTGTGATGTAGGCGTCGGCTCCAAGGGCAAGTCCCCTGTTGCGGTCTTCTTCCGACCTCTCCGTACTTACGATGATCAGGGGGATGTCCCTGTATCTCGGATTTGTCTTTATGAAGTTTATCAGTTCAAGTCCGTTGATATCGGGCATGTTAATGTCCGTGATGATCATGTTGAAATCTTCAGTGGGAAGTAACTTTAACGCCTCAAAACCGTTTCCCGTGTCAAAAACAAGGTATTCCTCCCCCAAATCCTCAACCATTGTCCTTATCATGGATCTTGTTGAATCGGAATCTTCAACAATGAGGATCCTTTTCACTGTTATTCACCCCTTTCGGCTAATTTTTGTTTTAGTATCGCCTTCTCAAGGGCAAGGCCCGCCTGGTTTACGAAGATCTCCAGCCCCGGGGTTTCCCCAATCGGTTCTCCCGGTGGCTGATTGTCACAATAGAGTAACGCAACAACACGATTTTCGGCAATAATCGGGTAAAAAACCACCTCTACAGGCCAGTTCCCGCCAATTTCACCGATGAATAACTCCGTCAAGGGTTCTTTCTCAAGCTCTCCTTTGAATGGCCTGCCATCATTGACTATCCTGGAGAAATAGGGGCTGTCTTCGATTGGGAGCGCTATTTCACGGACCCTCTCGTCAGCCTGCTCGAGATCAAGTCCGAATTGTCCGAAACCTGTGAGAATCTCATCATTCATTATAAATAGTACGGCCCTCTGAAAGATATCGCTTGCAAACCGGAGGATCAAAAGAGAGATCTCCGAAGGGGTCTCGGGAAGCCTGAGTTCCTGGGTCAATCCCCTCAGTGATGAGATCTCCCTCGGGAACTCGGGCTGGCTGCATTCAAACCACTCCGGTCCGGTTTCTTCCTCTGAGAGTTCCTCTTTGAGGACCTCTTCGAATTTGTGTGTTTCGTCGTAGGTCCTCGCTCCTTCCATAAGGAGGTATTCAGGGCTGAGCCCCTTTGAAACCACCCAGCCCAGGTCCTTCAGGTCGGGCAGTCTTAACTCCAGTTCATCGGGTTCAAAACTGAAGTCGCCTTCTTCAAGAAGCAGGAGGTGGTACACCACCTGTTCAATCCTCTTCTTGACAATCCTGTCTATTGATTCCTTTTTGACCGAGTCGAGTTCCAGCAACACCCGGGCGATACTCTTCTCCGGAAGGTCGGTCTTTATGTTTCGGGCAAGCTGTAAGCCTGCTTCGTCGATAAGGCCGGCCTTGAGGAGGTCATCTCCGATATCACCGTCGAGGATGTTGGCTTCGGCCTTTACGACAAGCCCCCTTTTAAGTATCACCCCTGCACGGATATCCTTTCCCCGGACCAACAGCGACCCTGTTTTCTTTCCGATACTCAGTATCTGAAAGATATCGGCAAGGCCGAGGTCTTCTAATTTACCTGTCAGGCTCATCCGGGATACGGGAAGTGATGGAGATTTGTGAAAAGTATATATACATGTACAACTAAAGTGTATCAGGAAAAAAACTGTAGTGTCAATGAATGGCCGGAGACTCGGGCAAGGGATACGCTGCCGTATATCTCTTCGGGCTTCTCAACGGTAATGTATTTCCACCCGTAACCTATATCTCGTATCGGGATATCTGCCTGTCATCATGTGTTTTTCGTAGCGGAGACGGCTGAGGAAATCCAGGGTTCAGAGGTATATAAAAGTGAAGCTGCCCGGCCTTAGGTCGGGGCATTCAGCCGGCATCCTCGCAATCCATCTTACAGAAATTTTGGTCCTTATGATATTAATCATAGAAAACATCCTCCATGATAGGGTATAAATAATATAGAGGGCGTGCAGCAGGCCCGAATTGTCGGAGAGAGGAGGTCGGGTTATGGACAGATACGTAAAGGCTTTTATAGTGATTAGTATAGTGTATCTCGGCTTGGCATCGGTTTTAGGTGTATTTATGATTATGAATCAGAACCTTCTGGGTCTGAAGTTTGTTCACACTCACCTTATGCTGATAGGATGGGTTTCCATGATGATATACGGGGTGGGATATCATATCCTTCCGAGATTTTCGGGGAGACTCATTAAGAGTAAGGCACTGGTTGGATTGCAGTTCTGGTTTGCCAATATTGGTCTGATAGGGATGGTGCTGTTCTATACGTTGAAGGTATACCATCCGGAAGTCGATGCTTACAGGATTTTAACTGGATTGAGTGGGGTTGTGGAGATACTTTCCATAGCTGTCTTCTTCTATAATATGCTTGCCACTCTGCTTGCAAGGCAAGAGGAGGCTTAGGAACCCAGGGATGCAAGGCCCTCCCTGTCCAAGATAAGGATCCTTCCTCCTTTTTCAGATATGTAGCCTGATTTTTTCAGCTTCGACATTGTTCTGATTGCTGTCTCCACGGTTGTCCCGACCATATCGGCGATATCCTGTTTTGTGAGCTTCATATCTATCAGAAGGCCCTCATCGGCTTGCTTTCCCATTTTATCGGACAGCTTAAGCAGCAGTGATGCGATCCGCGACTCGACCCTTTCAAGTGCGATGTTTTTAAGTGTTTCATGGGAGACCCGCATGCGGTCCCCGAGACTCATTGTAAGTGAATACATCAGGGATGGGAATCTGTCAATGATGAGCAGCAGGTTGTTTCTCGAGATCATCCAAACCGTTGTATCATCCATGGGAACAGCGTTTGCAGGGTAGGGGAACCCCTTTATGACGGCAATACCACCAAAGAAGTCATAGGGGGAGATAATCTCAAGAATAATCTCCTTTCCTTCGTGGGAGAGTTTGGTGACCTTGACCTTGCCGTCTTTCACAATGTAGAGGAAATCAGGGGGGTCTCCTTCCGAGAATATCATCTCCCGCTTCATGAAGGACTTCTCCCGTATATAGGGTGCTATTTCGTTAAGTTCTTCATCCTGAAGGTCCTTGAAGATCTCTGTTTTTTTCAGATTCTCTATCATGGTTCTATCTTCCAAGATCGTTCACCGAAATTTTAACATAAAATAAAGTATCTTTGGGATCATGTAAGCTGAAACACGGGATTGCCGCTACGGAGTCCGTTTCAAGCTCTGTGCACGCACCATATTCGTCCGGTTCCGTCTCTCTTTGCGGGCAGGGGGCACCGGTTCCGTTTTGTCGGATATCAATCTCGAATGAGGCCGGATCGGTTATAATTAACTGATGTCTGCCGGGATATATGTACATATACCATTCTGCATCAAAAAGTGCAACTACTGTGACTTTTTATCAATTCACTATGATGAGGCCCTGAAGGATTCGTACCTCTCAGCGCTTCAATCAGAGGTGAGGCATTCCCCCTTCAAAGGACCGGCGGATACGGTTTTTTTTGGGGGAGGCACCCCCTCTTTGCTTACCCCCGGAGATATTGCGGGGTTGCTGGAGGTTATCCGTGAGAGGTTTGGTCTTCAGGATGGCGCTGAGACCACTCTGGAGCTGAACCCCGGCACTGTGGATGAGGATTCCCTGCAGGGGTTTCTGAGGGGAGGCATTAACAGGGTCAGTATCGGTGTCCAGTCGATGTGTGAAAGAGAACTGAGGGTTCTTGGCAGGGTGCACAGTGTGTCGGACTCCCGTCATTGTCTCCGTTCGGTAGCCCGTCTGTTCAGGAACTTTTCCCTGGATCTCATATACGGGTTGCCGGGACAGGGTATGGAAGAACTGAAGAACACCCTCCGTGGGGTCATGGAGTTTAACCCCCCGCACATCTCTGCATATGAACTCTCCATAGAGGATGGCACCCCGTTTTACCGTATGGTCAGGGACAATGCCGTTACATTGCCGGGGGAGGAAGAGATTGCCGGGTTTTACGATTTTGTTGCGCAATTCCTCTCCGGGAGGGGATATGCCCATTATGAGATATCCAACTACGCCTTGACCGGATTTGAATGCATGCACAATATGAAGTACTGGATGAGGGAGGATTACCTGGGCTTTGGAGCGGGGGCACACTCATTTATAGGTGGCAGGAGGTCCAGGAATACCTCTGATATAAGGGGGTACATGGATATGGTTAATACCGGGGGTAATGCGGTGGTGGAAGAGGCCGCCCTGACGGAACCGGATGCCCTGAAAGAGGAAATATTCCTGAGATTGAGGACAAGACAGGGGCTGAAGATGGGTGCATTGGGGGTTTCTTCTATAGATTTGATCGGGGATTTTGAGAGGACCGGCTATCTTTTTCGACTGGATGACCGCATATATCTCACCGATAAGGGCATGCTTGTATCAAACAGGATAATGATTGAGATTATGGACAGCCTCGAAAGGAACGGTCTTTTGCCCAAATCAAGCGCTGGAGGGTTTGATTGAGTTTATATTACCCCACAGTCTCTGCTCGGGGTTTAATATACTCTGTACTCTAATAACCATCTCTTTCGGAAAAAAAGGAGAAGACAATGGATATCTATAATGACTTCAGGAGTAGCGAGAATATAGGGATTCTTGCCGATGAGGTAAGGAGGATATACGAAAAACCCGTCAACATCATGGAGATATGTGGTGGTCATACCCATGTGATAATGCGGTTTGGGATAAACCAGATAGTCCCCGATGGGGTTGTCTTCCTTCACGGGCCGGGTTGTCCGGTATGTGTAATGCCCAAGGAGAGGATTGATCAGGCGATTATCATTGCAGGGGAGAAGGATGTCATCCTTGTGACTCTCGGGGATATGATGAGGGTGCCGGGGTCCGTTAGTTCGCTGATGAAAGAACGTGCCGGGGGGCATGATATACGGATGGTCTATTCCCCTCTTGACTCAATCAGGATTGCGAGGGAGAACCCGTCGAAAAAGGTGGTGTACTGTGCCATAGGATTTGAAACGACGGCCCCCATCACTGCAGCGGTTATACACCAGACGCTAACCGGCGCTGTTAAGAACCTGCTTTTCCATATAAACCATGTCCTGGTGCCGCCTGCAATCCATGCCATAATGAGTTCCGAGGATGTGAAAATAGAGGCCTTTATTGCCCCCGGACATGTCAGCACCATTACGGGGATTGATATTTATCAGGACATAGCGAAGAGCTATTCAGTCCCCCTGGTTGTCTCCGGGTTCGAACCTGTGGACATCCTGCAGAGCGTCTCCATGATATTGAGACAGGTCTCCGAAGGGAGAGGTGATGTGGAGATTCAGTATAAGAGGGCGGTAAACCCGGAGGGCAACATAAAGGCGCAGGATCTTGTATCCCGGTATTTTGCCACGAGGGAGACGTTCAGATGGAGGGGCTTGGGAGACATACCCCGGAGTGGTTTGAGACTGAAGGACGATTACTCGGCTGTTGATGCAGAGGTTGTTTATGGAGAACTCCTTCCCGATATACGGATCGATGACCATAAGTTCTGCCTTTGTGGTGAGATCCTCAGGGGCAAGGCAAGGCCCACTGATTGCCGGGTGTTTGGTAATGCCTGTACACCTAAGAACCCGATCGGCGCCTGCATGGTTTCCTCGGAAGGCGCCTGCCATGCCTATTATACGTACAGGCAGGTTTAGTCCTCACCCCGGGATCCGGATGATGCTTTTCACGGATTTTTAAAGCATGGTTATTGATGTGGATGTTTAACTTTTTCGAGATATCCGAGAATGGCCTTTAGCAGGGATGCGCTGTGTCCGAGTTGTCTGTATGCCTCTTCCCGTGTCAGGATTCTGTTTTCTCTCCTGAGTTTTTTACCGAGTTGTCTTGATACGTTTGCAATCCTTGCAATCTCTCCGGCGAGGTCTTTTTCAAAGGTCTGAGCGTCCAGTTTTATTGGATACATGTATCTCCTTATATGGCTGATGTTTCTTAACGCCTCATCCTCCACTGTTCCGTCAAACCCGCTATGGTGCATTTTATTGAAGTCATCATAGGGCATATTATGGAGCGGTTGTGAGAGATCGCCCACATAGTGTGCGCAATAGGCGAGGTGGTATTCCGCATACTTGCCCTTATGGGACGTTGTCAGGTAGTTGCGGATGGAAGCAATAATCGCCCCATAGAGGTGGCCTTCCCTGTCTTCCCGTTTGTTGTATCTGTCTGTCTGTTTCAGGACCATGTCCGGCGTAACACTGATGCCTTCGGGGTTGTCAAAGAAGTGGTTGTTCATCTCAACCCTTCCGGCTTTCAGCTTTGCAATGTCTGCCCCGGCAGCGTTGTACCATTTGTGGTATCCGGCCGCCTTTGCAACTGCAAGGTGTGTCTCGTCATGCCAGGCATATGCGGAATGCAGGTTGATGAGGATGAGGGCGCTAAAGAGGAGTGGGAATAAAGTTAGCTTGATCTTTCTCATGACATCTCCGGAGATGCATCTTATGTATTTTACCAGAACAGGGGGGATGCCTGCATGTTTCACTTGAATTGTCCCTTGAGTTTTCAGATGAATTCTTTTTATCGGAATATTCAAATCCTTGACAGTAAAGGCTTTAGAGAGTTATTATTAATAATCATGATTTTAACCGGGGTCTATGTTTTATTCCTTTTAACGCCTTCCCTTCGTCTTTCCCATTCCACTACCACGCCTGTATCGAAAGATGATAGACCGACCGGTGAGAACCCCGCAATGATGCACAAAATTCCCCTGAATCTCCCGCTTCTGCATATATTCGGATGGTTTTTTATGCAACTGCCAAGGTACAGACAGGTAATCCGGAGGATGGCTTATGTCCGGACACTCTAAGTGGAGTCAGATCAAGCATAAGAAGGCAGTAGTTGATGCAAAGAGGGGCAAGGTCTTCTCGAAAATTGCAAAGGAGATATCCGTTGCCGCACGTCTCGGCGGCGGTGATCCCGTGATGAACCCCCGCCTGAGGACCGCGATAGAGAAGGCCAAGGAAACGAACATGCCTCATGACAATATAAAACGTGCAATACAGAAGGGCACAGGTGAACTTCCCGGAACAACCTATGAAGAGACTGTCTATGAGGGATATGGACCGGGTGGGGTTGCCATCCTCTTAGAGGCCCTTACTGATAATAAGAACAGGACCGTTGCAGAGATCAGGCACCTCCTTGGTAAGCACGGTGGCAGTCTTGGAGAGGCAGGTTGTGTTTCATGGATCTTTGAGAAAAAGGGCTATATACTTGTAAGTAAGGACTCAATCGATGAGGATTCCCTGATGAGCCTGGCCATCGAGGCCGGAGCCGAGGACATGAAGAATGATCCAGGGGAGGATAATTACGAGATCATAACCCTCCCGGAGGATTTTCTGCCTGTAAAGGACGTCCTTCTCCAAAATGGGGTAAGCATATCTGCTGCAGAGGTTACAATGTTTCCGAAGTCTACCGTTTCACTAACCGGTGATGATGCTGTGAAGATGCTTAACCTGATGGAGGTCCTGGAAGACCACGATGATATACAGAATGTTTATGCCAACTTCGACATCCCGGACGAAGTGATGGCAGGTATAGAGAAATGACGGAGACCCTGGTCTGATGCTCGGGACTCTTCCGGCAGGGGATGATCATGTTGAAGATGACAGCAGTGGCTTAAGCGGTCTTTATTCCGTGATTCCGGAAGGGTTCGGTAACCTGTTTTGTGGAATGACGAGATGGGGGCGCAGAGGTTTCGTTCGTCTGAAAACTTCCCTGTTTTTCCTCTTGGTCTTTGTAGTTCTGGGAATGGTTTATACTCCTCGCGTCAGCGCCTTGACAGGCGAAGAGGAGATTAATATCAAGGTCTACAAGGAGGTAAGCCCTTCAGTTGTAAACATTACCACTACCACACTAATCAGGGATTTATTCTCCATATACCCCCGGAAGGGTGCCGGTTCAGGCTCTATAATCGACCCCTCAGGTTATGTTTTAACGAATTATCATGTCATTGAAGGAGCATCCGAGATCATGGTTACCCTTATAGACGGCAGAAAGTACCCTGCAAGGTTCGTCGGTGCTGATTCCGAAAACGACATTGCAGTAATAAAAATCAACCCTGAGAAGAGACTGGCCCCGGTCAGGCTCGGAGATTCCGATAAGTTGCAGGTTGGCCAGAAGGTCTTTGCCATCGGTAATCCCTTTGGCCTTAACTCTACCCTCACCACCGGTATAATAAGCGCTCTCGGCCGTCCTCTTACCACAGAGGGCGGCAGGGTTATTGAGAGTGTAATACAGACCGATGCCCCTATCAACCCCGGTAATTCCGGAGGGCCGCTGATTAATACCTCCGGAGAAATGATAGGCATAAACACTGCAATCTTTACACGTTCAGGCGGGAGTATCGGTATCGGCTTTGCCATCCCCGTAAAAACGGTAAAAATCCTTATCCCGGACCTCATCAGGTATGGCCGGGTGAGAAGGGCGTGGCTCGGGATCATCGGGGTTCCATTATGGAAGGAGTTGTCCCTCGCCCTCAGGCTTCCCGTTGAAAAGGGGATTCTCGTCTCAGAGGTCGACCGGTCAGCCCCTGCAGCACGGGCCGGCATCAGGGGAGGTAGTACGCCTGTGGAGATAAGCGGGACGGTTATATATGTTGGCGGAGATATAATAATCTCTGTTGACGGCAGGCCTGTTGGATCGATGGAGGATATAAAAAGGGCCCTTAGAGGGAAAAAAGAGGGCCAGGTGGTTGCAGTAGAGGTTATAAGGGCCGGCAAGAGGTTAACTCTCAAGGTTCCCGTGAGGTTGAAGTCATGAGAAGGAGAGTTGCCGCCGTTGTGCTCGCCGCGGGTGAGGGGACAAGGATGCGGTCCCGTACCCCCAAGGTCCTGCACAGGCTCAATGGCATCCCCATGATAGACTACGTGTTGAATGCGGTCGGAGTCCTGCGTCCTGAGCGGACCGTGGTTGTTGTGAGCAGGGACAATTCAAGGTCGATCAGGGAGCACCTCAGAGCCGAGACCCTCCGGTTTGCCCTGCAGAACAGGCCCCTTGGCACTGCCAATGCACTGTATAGTGTCAGGAAGGCCCTGAAGGGCTTTGACGGGGACCTGCTGGTTTTATGCGGTGATACTCCGCTGATAACGCCTGAAACCCTGAGCCTGTTCAGCGTAAAGCACAGGAGGGCCGGGAATCTTCTGAGTATCCTGTCTTTCACTGCAACCGATCCCACCGGTTATGGAAGGATAATCAGGGATTCAAGGGGCAGGGCCTGCATGATCAGGGAAGAGAGGGATGCCGGGAGAGATGAATTAAATATAAAAGAGGTGAACAGCGGTATATACCTTTTGAGTTCGGAACTGCTGCCTTTGCTCCGTTCGATCAGGAGAAACGTCAACAAGGGTGAGTACTACCTGACGGACTTACTCGATGTTGCCTGCAGACGGGGCCTGAGGGCTTCCGTTTACAGGGGTGGTGACGAGAAGGAGTTTGCCGGTATTAATACGAAGGGGGAGCTTCTTGCGGCACAGGCAATAATCAGGGAAAGAACGGTAAGGTCCTGGGTTGAAAGGGAAGTCGAATTCATGGATGAGAAAAGGGTTTATATAGCCCCCGATGTCGTTATAGGCCCGGGGACGTTCGTTTATCCGGATGTTTATCTTGAAGGCAGGACGATTATCGGGAGCGGCTGCACAATATATCCAAACGTAAGAATAAGGGACTGTAAGATCGGTGATCATGTGGAGGTAAGGGACTCCTCCGTTCTTGAGGCCTCTGAGATTGCAGACGATGTGATTATAGGACCTTTTGCACGGTTAAGGCCGGGGTCCCGTCTTTCGCAGTCTGTCCGGATAGGCAACTTCGTGGAAATAAAGAATTCATCTATAGGTGAAGGGACAAAGGCACAGCACCTCAGCTATATCGGAGATGCCGAGGTTGGGAGGGATGTAAACATCGGAGCCGGTACGATAACCTGTAACTACGACGGCATAAGGAAACACAAGACCTCTGTGGGTAATGGTGTATTTGTCGGCAGTGATTCACAACTGGTTGCCCCTGTTACCGTAAACGACGGGGCATATATAGGGGCTGGGTCTACCATAACCGGAGATGTTCCTTCAGGTGCGCTTGCCGTTTCAAGGTGTGAGCAGAGGAACGTTAAGGGCTGGGTGAAGAGAAAGATGCGGAAAAACAAAAAATTAAAAACAAAAACCTGAGGAGCGGTGTTTAGGGATTAGATTATGTGTGGTATCATTGGATATATCGGCAAAGACAACGCAGTGGATGTTGTGGTTGAAGGGCTGAGGCACCTTGAGTACAGGGGCTATGATTCTGCAGGAATTGCCTTTCTCAGCGGTGACACCTTTGCCGTGAGGCGCTGCATGGGGAAGATAAAGGAGCTCGATGCCCTTATCTTAAAGGAGAAACCCGTCTCCGGTATTGCAATAGGACATACAAGGTGGGCAACACATGGTGTCCCTTCAGAGAACAATTCCCACCCCCACAGCTCTGAAAGTATCATCCTCGTCCATAACGGTATAATCGAAAACCACCTTGAGCTTAAAGAGGAACTTATCGGTGAGGGTTATTCATTCACTTCGGAAACCGACACCGAGGTCATTGCCCATCTGATAGACAGGGCACACCGCAACCACGGGTTTGAGGATGCGGTGAGGCTGGCCTTAAGGGATGTCAGGGGCGCCTATGCACTTGTAATCCTTTCCTCAAAGGAGCGCAACAGGATTATCGGGGTCAGAAAGGACAGTCCACTCGTGGTCGGACTCGGTGGGGATGAGTTCTTCCTTGCATCGGATATCCCTGCTTTTATGTTGAGGACAAGAGATGTAATATTCCTCGATGACGGTGAAATGGCGGTTATTGACTGTAACGGCTGCAAGATCAGCGGCCTTGATGGGGAGGTGCATGAAAAGAAGAAAAGCCATGTTACCTGGAGTCCCTCAATGGCCGACAAGGGTGGCTACAAGCACTACATGCTCAAGGAGATACATGAACAGCCGCGGGCCCTTGCCGATACACTCAGGGGAAGGGTATTTGTTGAAAGGGCAGGGGTGAACCCCGATGAGTTCGGTATAGACCCGGAGAGACTTAAGGATGTCGGGCGTGTGATTATCGGTGCCTGTGGAACATCCCTCCATGCCGCTATTGCGGGTAAGTTTATGATCGAACAGCTTGCGCGTGTGCCGACGGAGGTGGACTACGCTTCCGAGTTCCGGTACCGGGACCCCATCGTTGATGACGGCAGTATATTTATTGCTATAACGCAGTCCGGCGAAACCGCCGATACCCTTGCAGCACAGAGAGAGGCCAGGAGGCGGGGCGCCCTCACTTTAAGTATCTGTAATGTTCTTGGTTCAACCTCCACAAGAGAGGCGGATGCCGTCTTCTATACCCGTTCCGGCCCCGAGATAGGCGTTGCCTCAACCAAGGCATTTACATCCCAATTGATATCCCTTTACCTGTTTTCCCTTCTCCTTGCTGAAAAAAAGGCTGCACTTACGGGAGATGAAAGGGCCGGTCTGCTTGCAGACCTCCTGAGGGTGCCGGATCAGATAGAGGAGATACTGAGAGGTGAAGAGGAGATAAAGGGAGTTGCAAAGGAGTTCTTCAAGGTAACGGATTTTCTCTATCTCGGCAGGGGCATACTTTATCCGATAGCGCTTGAGGGTGCCCTCAAACTCAAGGAAATATCGTATATTCATGCGGAGGGGTATCCGGCCGGTGAGATGAAGCATGGACCGATTGCGCTGATTGATGAGGAGATTCCCGTGGTCTTTCTCCGCCAGGAAGGCAAACTTGGTGAAAAGGTCTTCTCCAATATCTCTGAAGTGAAGGCGAGAAACGGGAGGGTTATTGCAGTTACCGCTGAGGACAGGGAATTACAGGACCATGAAGTTGACTGCCTGATAAAGGTTCCCCGGAATAACCGGTATCTGGAGACGGTCCTTATGGTTGTGCCTCTTCAGTTGCTGGCTTACCATATAGGGATTTTGCGCGGGTGTGATGTTGATCAGCCCAGAAATCTCGCTAAAAGCGTAACGGTTGAATGAAGAAAATGGATTTAAAGAGTGAATTTTTGTTATCCTAAAACTTAAGGAGTTATCAGATGGGTATTGATGAATTGCTTATCGGTCTTAATCCGCAACAGAGGGAGGCATTACTTTACACCGATGGTCCGTTGATGGTTCTTGCTGGTGCAGGAAGTGGCAAGACGAAGCTAATAACCCATAAATACGCCTACCTTAACAGGAAACACAAGGTCTCACCATCCTCAATATTTACAGTAACCTTCACCAATAAGGCAGCAACTGAGATGAGGAACCGTATTTCTTCCTTCCTCAGCAATGATCTCCAGAACTGCTGGATAGGGACCTTTCATGCCCAGTGTAACAGGATACTGAGGAAGGAGATAAAGGCCCTTGGATACAGTCCGGGGTTTGTGATTTACGATCAGTACGATCAGTACAACCTCATAAGGCACATACTAAAGGAGTTGAAGATCTACGAGGCCCTTTACAAGGGTGTGGCCTCGAGGATCGGTAGCCTGAAGGCATCGCTTGTAACGCCGGAGGACTTCGTATCAGCAGGTGACGGCTTCGGGTTTGATGAGAAACTTGCAAAGGTCTATGTCAGGTATCAGGATGAGCTTAAACGCTGTAATGCCCTTGATTTTGACGACCTGATAATGCTTACCGTGAGGCTCTTCAGGGAATTCCCCGATATTCTCCGGAACTACAGCCGGAAGTTCAGGCATGTGCTTGTCGATGAATTCCAGGACACAAATCTCGCCCAGTATGAATTGGTTAAGCTTCTATGCTCTGATTCGGAGGGTATCTCCGTTGTCGGGGATGATGATCAGAGTATATACAGGTTCAGGGGCGCTGAGGTAAAGAACATCTTCAAGTTTGAGAAGGACTTCCCCGGACTTAAGATTATCAAGCTTGAGCAGAACTACAGGAGCACCCGGAACATCCTCCATGTCTCTTCCTCCGTCATATCGAGAAACAGCCTGAGAAAGGAGAAGCAGCTCTGGACCGACAAGTCCGAGGGTGAGAAGGTGCACTTTCACTGGCTTCCGGACGAGGAAGACGAGGCGAAGTATATATCAAAGGCATTGAAGGAGATCTACCTGAAGGGTGTTTTCGGCTATGGAGATATGGCGATTCTTTACAGGATCAACCTGCAGTCAAGGGCGCTTGAAGATGCCTTGAGACGGGAGCGTATTCCCTACAGCATAATAGGGGGGATGAGCTTTTATGAGAGGAGGGAGATCAAGGATATCATCTCTTACCTCAAGCTTACCCTTAACCCACATGACAATGTGAGTCTGAGAAGGATAATAAATACACCCCCGAGGGGTATAGGTGCTGCAACCCTGAACAAGATCGAACAGGAATCCAGGAAAGACGGGGTCAGTCTCTTCGATTCAATCAAAAGGATCTGCCGGGCAAGGTCTTCATCCCAGATGGTCTTTGAGAGGTTGAATGGTTTGGTGGAGATGCTGGAGAGGCTTTCAGGTGTTAAGAAGATGAAGGCCTCGGAGGCCATAAAGATGATCGTTGATGTTACCGGTTACGCCGATGGCCTTGAAGAGGACAGAATTCAGAACATTGCGGAATTCATGGTTTCCAGTAAGGCGGATTCAGTGGGGGATTTCCTTGACCGTGTTTCTCTCTACACAAGAATGGATGAGGCCCATTCCACAGACAGTGTTTCACTTATGACACTGCACACGGCCAAGGGGCTTGAGTTTCCGGTTGTCTTTATTGTGGGTCTCGAAGAGGGATTGTTGCCCTATTTTAAGTCGCTTGAGAATGAGGACGAATTATGTGAGGAGAGGAGAATATTCTACGTTGGCATGACACGGGCCAAGGATGTCCTGTGCATGACCGGAGCACAGAAAAGGAGGGTCTTTTCCAAGCTTCAGGATCAGGAGCCGTCAAGATTTCTTTCCGATATTCCACGGGATTGTTGTCAGTGGATTGAGAAGGTCCGATGTGCAACCCCGAGGGATCTCCCGAGGAAGAAGGGAAACGGCAGGGCGGTTGCCTATGCCCTCCCCTCTTATAAGACCGGGTGCCGGGTAAGGCACCCCAAGTGGGGGGTGGGGGTTGTAAGGGACTGTTACGGAGAGGGCGATGATATGAAGGTCTGCGTCAATTTCCCCGGGGTGGGTATGAAAAGGCTGGCCCTTAAATTTGCACAGCTTGAGAGGATTTAGAGAATTACGGCGGTGGATATATCCAAATGAAGATCTCATTGGAAGAGGTTGATCACATAGCAAGACTTGCAAGGCTGAGGCTCTCCGGTGAGGACCCCCGGGTTTATGCACGGCAGTTAAGTGATATCCTTGCATACATAGACAACCTCAATGAGCTTGATACTTCAGATGTTGAACCTACAAGTCATGTACTTCCTATAAGGAATGTCTTCAGGGGAGACGTTCCGGAGGAATCACTTTCCGTGGAAGATGCATTAAGGAACGCCCCTCTGAAGAAAGAGAACTTTTACAGGGTTCCAAAGATTATAGAATGAGGCGCCATGAAGCTTGCTCAGGCTGCCAGGAATGAAAATAGCCGCTTTTTTCATCCCTGGCCCCCGATCGATGCCGTGGGCGAAATGAGATCATATGCATACTCAGGATTCTGATACAGTCTGTCCGGAGGAATGATACAGATGTTTATTCAGGACTGAACAAAAAGTGACGGAGAAGATTCTTATAAAGGGAAATGAAGTAATTGCCGAGGCGGCCGTCAGGGCCGGATGCCGTTTTTACGCAGGCTATCCCATTACCCCCCAAAACGAAATACCGGAATACCTCTCATGGAGGATGCCCGATGCCGGTGGTGTATTTATCCAGGCAGAGAGTGAACTGTCCGCCATTAATATGGTCTATGGCGCTTCAGCAGCGGGGGTGAGGGCCATGACCTCTTCCTCTTCTCCGGGTATCAGCCTGAAACAGGAAGGGATTTCATATCTTGCGGGCGCCGAACTTCCCGCTGTTATCGTAAACGTTCAGAGGGGAGGTCCGGGCCTTGGCAACATTTCAGCAAGCCAGCAGGACTATTTTCAGGCAGTGAAGGGCGGCGGGCACGGAGACTACAGGCTCCTTGTGTATGCACCCTATAATCACCAGGAACTATGGGAGCTGACAATGCGGGCCTTTGACAAGGCCGACGAATACAGAAACCCGGTCATGATCCTTACAGACGGTATACTTGGACAGATGATGGAACCGTTTTCTCCCCTTGATTATGTCCGCCCTCCTCTTCCCGGGAAGGACTGGGTTCTGGATGGCTGCAAGGGAAGGGCCCAGAGGGTTATTAAATCACTTTATCTCGGAGAAGGAGAGCTTGAAAGGCAGAACCTGAAACTGCTTGCGAAGTATCAGGCCATGAAAGAGCAGGAGGTCCTCTGGGAGACCTATATTACGGATGATGCCAGTATCGTCCTTGTTGCCTTTGGTATTGCTTCCAGGGTCTGTCTGTCAGCGGTAAGGGCCTTGAGGGAAAAGGGCGTAAGGGCGGGACTTTTCAGGCCGGTAACACTCTTTCCCTTTCCCGATGTGGAGATCAACAGGCTGGCATCTTCGGTGGACGACTTTCTTGTCGTGGAGATGAACCTCGGCCAGATGGTGGAAGATGTCCGTCTTTCAGTACAGGGTAAGAGCAGGGTGAGTTTTTACGGGAGAAGCGGCGGGTCGACGCTGACCCCTGAAGAGGTTTTTGAGAGGGCAGCGGAGATGGTTGAAAGGCCAAAGAGGTTTCAGCCCGTATAACAGGGGGAAACCGTCGCTGAGTTTACAGCAGCACCATGTTGTCCCTGTGGATAATCTCATCTGAGTATCTGTAACCCAGAATCCTCTCGATGTGCGAGGTTCTTGCGCCTTTTATCCGATCGACCTCTCCGGCTGAATAGTTTGTCAGCCCCTTGGCTATCCTCCTGCCTTCTTTGTCGATGCAGTAAACAGCATCACCGGATTTAAAATTACCCTCGATTCCTGTAATGCCCGATGGCAGCAGACTCTTGCCCTTTGAAATAATTGCTTCTTTTGCTCCGTCATCTATCGTTAAGGAGCCTTTTGTCCTGAGGCTGAAGGCTATCCAGCCCTTTCGTGAACTGATCCTCTTTTCTCCGGGGATAAACTCGGTCCCTGGATTTTCACCTCTTAAAACGGATTTTATCAGGCCCGGCCTTTTACCGCTGATTATATGGACGGTGGTCCCGAAGCGCATTGCCTGTTTTGCCGCAAGCAGCTTGGAAAGCATCCCCCCTGTTCCGGCCTCACTTCCGGCCTTTCCGGCGGTATTTATCAGGTCGGGGGTGATTTCATCCACGGACGGGATCAACCGGGCATTCTTGTACTTTTTAGGATCTTTGGTGTAGAGACCGTCCACATCGGAGAGGATAATAAGGTGGTCCGCAGAGAGCATACCCGACACCAAAGAGGCAAGCTGATCATTGTCGCCAAACTTTATCTCGTCAATGGCGACTGTATCGTTTTCATTGATCACGGGTATTATGCCATGATCCATAAGTGTCAGTATTGTGTTCTTTGCATTGATATACCTCGTCCTGTCGTAAAATGCATCACGGGTGATCAGAATCTGTGCCACCTTTTTCTCATGTGCGGAAAAGGCCCTTTCATAGGCCCAAATGAGGGCACTCTGTCCGGCTGCCGCCGCCGCCTGCTTGTGTCTGATGTCAAAGGGTCTTCTCTTAAGGCCCAGCCTTTTCATGCCTGCCGCAACAGCGCCTGAAGAGACTACGGCGACCCCTCTGTCTCCGGAATGGAGTTCTGAAATGGCGGAACACAGGGAATCGATCCTCTTTTCGTTCAGTCCGCTGCCTGATGTCAGCAGGTTGCTTCCTATCTTGACGACTATTCTCATATTGCTGCCGGCGTCTCTTCCCTGACTTTTGAGGCAAGAAACCTTAAGATCTCTTTAATCCCCTTTCCTGTTACAGCGGATATCTCGAAAAATGGGATGCCTTGTGCCACGCAGTGTTGCCGGAGCCTTTCCAGTTTTGCGGTATCTGCAATATCGATCTTTGTGGCCGCTACCGCCTGCGGTCTCTCACCGATACTGCCGCTATGGAGGGTAATCTCCCTGTTTATTTTCTTAAGGTTCTCCACCGGGTCTCCCACGGTCATGGGAGATATATCAACGAGGTGAAGCATGATTTTCGTTCTTTCAACATGACGAAGGAACTGAAAACCAAGACCGGCTCCCCTGTTGGCGCCTTCGATAAGACCAGGTATGTCTGCAACAACAAAGCTCCTGAAATCATCCAGTTTCACCACGCCAAGGGAAGGTATGAGTGTAGTGAACGGATAGTCCGCTATCTTTGGCCTTGCAGAGGAAATTCTCGATATAAGGGTCGATTTACCCGCGTTTGGAAGTCCGATCAAACCCACATCGGCAAGGAGCTTGAGTTCAAGAATTAGGACCCTCTCCTCTCCCTCTTCCCCGGGCTGTGCAAACCTCGGCGCCTGTCTTGTGGATGTTTTGAAGTGGGTGTTTCCAAGACCGCCTCTCCCCCCCCTTGCCACAAGGACTTCAGAGCCCACTCTTTCAAGGTCTGCAATGATCTCACCGGAAGCGGCATCCTTTACAACAGTGCCTGCAGGGACCCTTATAATGAGATCACTTCCCTGTTGTCCATGCTGCTTTTTGCCCATACCGTGGCCGCCTTTTTCTGCGTGGTATGTCTTCCTGTAACGTTGGTCCAGGAGTGTGCCGAGCTGGGGGACGGCCCTTATTATTACATGTCCTCCCCGTCCACCGTCTCCACCGTCAGGGCCTCCCCGAGGAATGAACTTCTCTCTCCGGAAGCTTACACATCCCCTTCCACCCCTTCCCGCTTTAACATGGATTTCGGTGTAATCGATGAATTTCATAACATACCAGACCGCTCAAAGTGAGTTTACAATGCATCTTGCCGAAAGCCCCGACCTTAGATCGAAGAACTTAACTGTAATAATTATTATAACATCTCCGATCCGTTTTTGACTTGAACACTGATCGGATTAATAACCCATGTTTTTCTGCTATAATGTATTATCGCGTTCAGCGATAAGCAGCGCTGAGTTTAGCTTGAGGCGAGATTTCTCAACGGTTCCGGTCTCATTTCGCTACATCCTGGAAACTCGCCCCCGGGTTTCCCGAAACAGGTTCGGGATCGCGGATGTGGAGGCTTAACTTCGGGACTATGTCGCAATTGTGATCCCCGTATCAGGTAGGGGACAGGCTCTGAACCCTGTGCCGAACTTGATTCAGCAGCGGTTCAGGATCTCTATAAAACGTAACATCCTGAGACTACGAGATTCTGAAATGGCTCATCAGGTAATAGTGTGGAAGAAATGCCTTGTTGTCATTCCCGCAGTCTTCAGGCGGGAATCCAGTATCTGTTAATGAAGACATATTGTGTTTATATATTATGCAGCAGGCGTAACGGCACACTATATGTAGGAATGGCATCTGAACTTATTAAACGTGTTTATGAGCACAAAAACGGTATGGTTAATGGATTTACTAAGAAACACGGTGTGCACTGTCTTGTATGGTATGAAACGCATGAGACACCTGAAGCCGCCATACTGAGAGAAGAGCAGATAAAGAAGTGGGAGAGGAAGTTGAGGCTTATAGAAGAGAAGAATCCTGAATGGAAGGATTTGTATGAGGATCTATTATAATTTCTGGATTCCCGACCAAAAGACCTCGGGAATGACAGAGCGGGGAGCACAGAAATGACTGTGCAGGAAATTGTGGGAATGACGGTGCGGGACTATATGACAACACGCACAATATAAATATGTACCCACACAAGAGCCGGTAGTGCCTCTGAAATAAATTCACAATGACAATGCCTCTGTGTTTAGTTTTTCACAGAAATCTCGGAAGAGCCTGAAATGCAGGGCTTGCTCTAAGTGAGTGAATTTCGGTTACATATTGTCTGTGTATAAAGTCGAACAGTTGTCGTTTTTCCGTCATTCCCCGAAAGCGTTCGGGATTGCGGGAATGACAAATAACTGTAATTTATACACAGACTCTATTTTATAGTGTATTTCCTTAGATCTGCCGGTGGAATGCCGGAAAAATATCGAAAGTAGCCCTATCCGTCGCTGCTTATCGCCGGATTCGGGTTATAATTAATTTAAATACAAGGAGGGCGTAATGAATCTCGGTAACATCTTTAAGGAGAGTGTTGACATTGTAAGGAAAAACCTCATGATCATATTGCCGCCGATAATTGTATCGGTGATAATTACGGCCCTTATGCTGGTTATGGTGGGAGGAGCGGTTATTAAAACGGGCACCACCTCTTCCATGCCTTCAGCGGGTGGGGTTGCCTTATACTCTTTTATTATAGGCATGATCGGGTTTGTGCTCCAGGCCTTTGCACAGGGTGTAACGATAGCAATGGCGGTTGAACTGATAGAAAAGGGGAAGGGGTCCCTCAGGGGCGGGATGGACACGGCCCTTTCAAAGGTGGCTTCCCTGATTGCAACGGGGTTTATTTATGGTCTTCTGGTCACATTAGGCATGGCGCTCTTTTTTATCCCCGGTTTGATTGTGGCATATATATTCATGTTTTCGTTTGTGATAATCATATTGAGTGACGCGGGAGCAATTGGTGCCCTGAGAGGGAGCTTCAATACAGTGAAGGGTAACTTCGGCCCCAGCCTTGCCCTCTTTGCCTCCCTTTTAGGCATGGGTCTGCTTGTGGGCATTGTGAATACGGCATTGGGGAGGATTCCCCTTATCGGGCATGCTATCGGGATGGTCTTGATGGGGGGGTTCCTTGCCTTCATCTCCGTGTCCATGGTCAAGGGATACATGATACTAACCGGAGGGAAAGAGGGTCAGGTAAAAGAGACAGCCACCGAGTGATTGGATGAAAAGGATCACGGGGATGCCCGCCGGATCCACCGGTTTTAATTACTGAATCATCAGAGATCGATCATGGCGGAGGACTGAGAGGGTTTATTGAAGCTCCTGATGTTTTATGCACATAATTTTTCTTACAAGACGGCCTCAAAGAGCCTGCCCGGGGCGCCGGATCTCGATGAGGAGGATTCGCTGGAAGATGCCGTGGTTGTCTTCTTCCATGTAGAGGCCGGGGATGAGGATAACCGCAAGGGATGCATACAGAAGTTTGTGAAGAACACCAAGTGGCTCTGTGGAAAGTTTGCAACGAAGAGTGTTCTGCTTCACTCATTCAATCATCTCTCAGGCAGCAAGTCATCTCCGGAGTTTGCAAGGGGGGTTCTCGATGAGGCTGTTGAGAGACTTGAGAGGGCCGGGTACACGGTGAAGACCACGCCGTTTGGGTACTTCAATGAGTTTTCAATCCATGTTGCCGGTGACTCTCTTGCAAAGGTCTTCAAGGAGTTCTAATATATCTTTAAGGAGGAACTATGGCACGGAAACTTACCGTAAATGACCTTTATAAGTGTTGTGACCCGAAACTGTTCAGCTTCGGGACAACTGAAGAACTCCCACCCTTTGAGGGGACCATAGGGCAGGACAGGGCCTTGAGTGCCATTGATTTCGGTGTAAGCCTCCAGAGTAAGGGCTTTAACATTTACGTCCTTGGCGACAGTGGTACGGGAAAGACATCCACGGTGAGGGCCATAATCTCAAAAAAGGCTGAAAGTGAGTCCGTTCCTGATGACTGGTGCTATGTTTATAACTTCAAAGAGCCTGACAGCCCTCTTGTAATCTCCCTTGAACCCGGAAGGGCGGCGGAGTTTAAAAAAGATATGGAGGAGCTGATTAGTTCCCTGAAGGTTGAGATTCCGAGGGTCTTTGAGTCAAAGGAGTACGATAAGCAGAAGAGCAGGATCCTCGAAGAGTATCAGAAAAGACAGAAAGACCTCTTCAGTTCCCTTGAGCGGGAGGCCGAGTCCAAGGGGTTTACGTTGAAAAGGACCGTGGGTGGCTTCTTTATAGTCCCGATCAAGAAGACAGGGGAGGTTCTGTCGGAGGAGGAGTTTCAGGCCCTTGACGACAAGACGAAGAAGAAGATCGAGGAGATAGGGAAACTGCTTCAGGAAAAGCTTGATGACGTGGTCAGGACTCTCAGGG
Organism: bacterium BMS3Abin08; assembly: GCA_002897935.1. Lineage (NCBI taxonomy): Bacteria > bacterium BMS3Abin08. Next base: position 14,223 of record BDTA01000046.1, on the reverse strand, counting down.
CAGGTGAAAAGTTTGTAAAGGAACTCCTGAAGAAGCTTGAAAGAGAGGCAGCGCTTTCAGTGCTCGGGGGGTTGATAGACGATATCAAGGCCAAGTACGGTGGTGACGATAAACTCCTCGGTTATCTTGATACCGTCAGGGAGGACATTCTCGAAAATATTGACGACTTCAAAACACAGTCAGAGGAGGCGTCCACCCCTCCTGTGCCGTTTCTGAAGATGCCCAAACAGGAAACGTCCTTTGTGAAATACTCAGTGAATGTTATCGTAAACAACAAGGACGGAAAGGGTGCCCCCTGCGTCTTTGAGAGCAACCCTACATACTATAATCTCTTTGGCAGGATCGAGCATAAGTTTCAGTACGGTGTGGCGGTTACAGACTTTTCCATGATCAAGGCAGGCTCACTTCATAAGGCAAATGGTGGGTATATAGTCATAAACGCCCTCGATCTCCTTAGAAACCTCTTCTCCTATGATGCGCTGAAGAGGGCCATAAGGGACAGGGAGTTGAAGATAGAGGATATATGGGAACAGTACCGTCTCGTTACTTCTACCGCATTGAAGCCTGAACCGATCCCCCTTGACGTGAAGGTGATCCTTATAGGAAACCCGTATATCTACTACCTCCTTTATAACCTCGACGAGGAGTACAATAAGCTCTTCAAGGTAAAGGCTGATTTCGACAACCGCATGGACCGCACGGAGGAGAGCATGCTGAAGTATGCAAGCTTCATTGCCACCAAGTCAAAGGAGGACGGCCTCCTTCCATTTGACCCCTCCGGCGTATCGAGGATCGTTGAGTACGGTTCCCGGCTTGCCGAACACCAGGATAAGCTCTCATCCAGGTTCAGCGACATATCCGACCTGATAAGGGAGTCACACTACTGGGCCCTCAAGGAAGGCTCTGAGATTACCTCCGGGAGGCATGTTGAGAAGGCACTTAAGGAGAAGATCTACCGCCATAACAGGATAGAGGACAGGCTCAGGGAGATGATGGCCGAGGGGACGTTGATCGTTGAGACCTCCGGTGAAAGGGTGGGACAGATCAACGGTCTTGCAGTAATGAGTCTTGGTGACTACAGTTTCGGAAAACCCTCAAGGATCACTACCTCCGTATATACGGGCAAGTCGGGGGTCCTCAATATAGAGCGCGAAACAAAGATGTCCGGAAAGATCCACGAAAAGGCCGTCCTGATTCTCTCGAACTACCTCGGCAAAAAGTATGCCTTCAGTAAGCCGATAAGCCTCTCTGCCTCCATCACATTTGAGCAGCTCTACGGGATGATCGAGGGAGACAGCGCCACCTGCGCCGAACTCTATTCCCTTCTCAGTGCCATCTCCGGCGCTCCCATCAGACAGGGCATAGCCATAACCGGCTCAATGGATCAGAACGGCAACGTCCAGCCCATCGGCGGGCTTAACGAGAAGATCGAGGGGTTCTTTGAACTCTGCAGGTTAAGGGGGCTTGACGGCACACACGGGGTGATCATACCCAGGAGAAACATAAGGAACCTCATGCTTGGAAGGGATGTCGTTGACTCCGTGCGGGACGGTAGTTTTCATATCTATGAGATCGATCATGTGGATGAGGGGGTTGAGATACTGATGGGTCTTGCTGCCGGAGAGCCAGGCGAGGACGGCGCTTATCCAGAGGGGACCCTCCACTATCTCGTTTTAAAGAGACTTACCGAGATCAGGGAGGCCCTGAGGGAGAAGAAGGGCAAGAAAGAGGAAGACAACGATGAGCAGAACAAGGATGATTAACACTTAACGGGCTGTTGCCCGCCGCCGTTCCGCAAGGATGATTAACACTTAACGGGCTGTTGCCCATACCATAAATTGTCACCCTGAACTTGTTTCAGGGTCTCGTAGCTCACTGTTTTTATTAGATTTTGAACCAAATTCAGAATGAAAGTAAAGGCTTTTTCTAATTTGGGCAACGACCCGTTAAGTTGAGCGATCTTAACCCACTCATGATTGTTTCTCTCTGAAGAATCGCTCGATTCAGGCAGTCGGGCTCTCCAACCAACGGTCGGGTCTTTCGGCAAGGTGCATTGTGCATTGTAAAAGTATAACCATTCAATGATTCATGGGATCTACCTGGATAATTCTCTCCTTTGTTTCCGCCTTCTCACTCGCAACGAGTGATGCCCTTACAAAGAGGGCGCTGAGGATAGATAACGAGTATATCGTTGCATGGTTGAGACTCGTCTTTTCCCTGCCAGCCCTGCTTTTTCTGCTTGTGCTGACTCCCTTTCCCCATCTGGACGGCACCTTTTTTGTTGCCTTCACTGTGGCGCTCCCCCTTGAGGTTTTAGCCCTCGTGCTCTATATAAAGGCACTGAGGGTCTCACCCCTGAGTCTTACCCTCCCGTTTCTCTCACTTACTCCCGTGTTCCTGATCCTTACCTCGTGGATAGTACTCGGGGAGCGTGTTACGGTGAGGGGTGCCGCCGGAATACTGCTTACGGCGGCAGGGGGGTACATTATCAATATAAACTCCGTCCGTTCAGGGTTGCTTGCCCCTTTTAAGGCTATTGCAAGGGAGAGGGGCTCCCTCTACATGATTGCTGTTTCCTTTATCTACAGCATCACCTCGGTGCTGGGCAAGCTCGCTATAGTACATTCTTCACCGCTTTTTTTCGGGGGGACCTATTTCCTTGCACTAACCCTCCTCTTTACGCCCCTTGTATATCTCAACTCCGGAAAGAGGAGGTTGTTCGATGTGCTGAGAGTGGATGTGAGGGCCTCCTTTCTGCCGGGACTCTTTTATGCATTAATGATCGTCTCTCATGTGTTTGCCATCAGCATGGCAAAGGTTGCGTACATGATAGCCATAAAACGTTCGAGTTTGCTTATAGGCAGCGTCTACGGCTTTGTTTTTTTCAGGGAAGGCGAGGTCCGGGCAAGGCTGCTGGGGACTTTGGTGATGTTTGCAGGGTTTTTACTGATAGTACTTGGATAAATGGTGCCGGAGGCCGGACTTGAACCGGCACGGGGCTACGCCCCGAGGGGTTGCCGAGGAGGTATTTGATCTTTTGGACAGAAGGAAATACAGCTCGGCCATGATTCCGACATCTAACACGGACATAGAAGAGTGGCCACACCTATTCCCTGATCCGGTCCCGGCCAATGCAAGCATTGACAGAATCTTTGACGGTACGGATATCTCCATCTTCAAGGGTAAGACTTATCGACTAAAAGGGGAAATTCAGCTGAAAAAACATTTTTGTGATTTTGATTTTGTGATTTTGATTTTGTTGATTTTGTCCAAGAATTCTGATAGACTGTTACTCGGGAGTGGTATTTCTTTTCTTCATGTATAGATAGAGTCTGTGTATAAAGTCGAATAGTTGTCGTTTTTCCGTCATTCCCCGAAAGCGTTCGGGGAATCGTTCTTTAAGAAGGATTGCCCGACTCCAGAATGCGTTCGGGATTGCTGGAATGACAAATGACTGTAATTTATAAACGGACACTATATAGCCTAAAATCCGTAAAAATTTCTGTTACTGTGCTGTAATTTTATATACTACCATTAAGAACGTCATTCCCGTGAAAACGGGAATCCAGATGCATTGGTTATAGATTCCTGCTTCCGCAGGAATGACTATAACAGTTAACTTATTTGTGAGACAGTACATTCCAGCAGCTGGATTGTTGTACGCGGTGACATCGGCGCAGGCGGATTGGAAAACGGACTATCGGGATATCAAGGTCAAGATATTAGTTCTAAAGAAAAATGAATGGGTACTTTCACCGAGCACAGCATTCAACGCAGGCGATGGCCCGGCGCCTTCTCGTCCCAACTGTCGGGTAAGTCTGTTTCCATCAAGATCCGGCTCAACAAGCTCAAGTGGATACAAGAAACCACATATTCCAATAATAATAAGGAAATTTTACAATGCACCTTGTCGAAAGCCCCGACCTTTGTTCGGGGGAGCTTGACTCAAATTTTCTGCCGGTTATTGCAAGAGTGCGTCCGTGCCCAAAAGATCGACACGGCAGGCTCCGTGCCTTTGACTGCCGGCAAGGCGGTGATGCCGATCCAGTCTAAACATAAGGGGGATTGTCACATGAAACAGAGAATGAAAACAGCTGTTTTACTACTTGTGCCGTTAGTGCTGGGTTTGATCTTTTCCGCTCTGATCGCAGGTTGCAGTTCCGGTGAGAGCGGACCGAAGGGCGGCGCAATCGACGCCTGCGCCCTGCTGGCCGAGGTCAACCCAGAGGCACTGTTGGGTGAACCGGTGAAAAAAGCGAAGAAGATTATCGATCAGCATAATGCTGATTCGGACGTGTCGATGTGCGGGGTATCCGCTCGTGGTCCCGGGTTAAAGTCGGTGAGCCTGCATGTCATGTATGCCAAAAATTATACCAACCCGAAGACAGCAGCAGAATATCTCGAGGGCAAGGACTTCGGGAGTGTCGGGATGAAACCCAGAGAAATCCATGGCCCGGGCGATGTTGCGCTTTCGTTTTCGACGCCGGGCGTTCTTATGCTCCAGGTGTTCTGGAAGAAGCACTACCGGATGAAGGTCAGTTTCACCGGCCTTGGCGACAATGCCCGGACACTTGAAAAAGCCAAATCCGTTGCGCGGCATGTGATGGACAAGCTATAGGTCGCCGTTTTGACGCCGGTGAGGGCCTACTGGTGCGTAACCAACGAGAAAATAGGCTACGGCGGATTCTGTGTGGACGCCCGGACCGGCGAGTATGTCGGCGGTCCGTTGAAAAGCCGGAAAGTCCAATGAGGGTGACACAGGACGCCCCGCGAATAAATAAGGAGGAAGAAATGAAAATGAAGAAGAACATGTATGCAATCACAGTGCTGGCGGCGCTGATGGGTTTGGCTCTAATCGGAGTACAGGGGGCGCAGGCCGATGTAACGGTCAAGTACAAAATGGCCTCTGATCGGGGCAATTTCTATCAGGTCGTTCGCTATGCCGATAAACAGCATGTGCGCCAGGATATGTACGATGGGAACAAACTGGTGAGTACTGTGCTCAAGCTTGGTAGCAAGGTGTATATGATTAACGATGGTCAGGTCATCGAAATATCCGGCGGCTTAGGGAGCATGGGTTCATCCCTGTTCAAGTCAATGATGGGCGGCAGCAAGAAGCCCCCGGCGGTCCGGTTTGAACCTACGGGCCGCAGCGAGAATATCGCCGGCATCCGGGGCGAGGTTTATCGAGTCATGATTGATGGCGAGTCCCATGAAGTGGTATTGGGCCGGAACCGGAATTTGTTTGAGGCGGTGCAGGGATCGGTCGAACTGGCTAAGGGTATGATGGGCAAATCAGCGGCAAATCGACTGACGAAACAAATTGATCGGGACCCATCCAAAAAGGGCATGACCATGCTGCGCTTCGATCGCTCTATGGAAGTGGTCAGCGTAAAAACCGGGCGTATTCCGGATGCCGTGTTCGCCCTGCCGGGAAAGGGCGCCGGCGCACCGAGGTAAGAACGAGAGGCAAGGTCTACAGTCTTGACAAAAAACTTGCATTTATTCGAGTTCCAACAAAAGAAATGGCGTTAGACCGGTTTGTCGATTGTTTTTAGATTTGATATAATGCAGAAAAATATTTAAGAAAATCAAGAATAAGGCAAACCGCCTCAATCTGTTGCCCCAACAGGGACGAATAGTCCCTGAGTTACAAGAGCAGGGTATTACTCAATATCGTGAACTGATCATATCTCATTTCCATCAGTTGCCGGTTTCATCCATGTCCATGCCTCTACGGGGTCAGGTTGACCCCATACATACAACCATACACGGACCGGAAATGGAAAAATAATCGAGCTTTCAATGTGCTTATAGCTTGCTCTTTGCCTTCACCGTGAATTGCCGCCCATTTCAGGTTAAAGATGTTTCTTTTTTTAGCATTTTGCTAAACTATTGTTTATGAAGAAAAGTGTAATCAGTGACCCTTTTGGTGCAAGAAAATGAGCAAGACAATCGGGAACCTCAGGATCAATATATTTAAGGACAAGGCTGAGGCATCAAGGCAGGTTGCCGATGATATTTCCCGCTACCTGTCGGATGCACAAAGAGGGGTCAGAAAAGTCCTGTTTTTGAGTTCCGGCGGGTCTTCGCTCGCAATACTCGATTTCATTCCAGATGATATACCGGGAGACTATCTAACCATTGGCGTCCTGGATGAACGATACAACAGGGAAAGCGAAAACAATAATTTTTTTCAGTTATCCAAGACAAGCTTTTATAAGAAGGCCATAGAATCAGGATGTGCTTTTATTGATACAGGGGTCCGACCGGGACAGACACGGAATAGTCTGGCTGATTATTTTGAATGGGAATTGAGGGAGTGGAGAAAAGATAATCCTGATGGCGAGATAATTGCAATCATAGGTATTGGACCCGATGGGCACACATCGGGCATAATGCCCTTCCCTGAGGACAAAGACAGGTTTGAGGCCCTGTTTAACGGCGAGAGATGGGTTGTAGCCTATGACGCAGCAGGCAAAACCCCTTATCCTGAGAGGGTAACAACAACAAATACCTTTCTGAAACTGATTAACCGGGCCTTTGTTTTTGCTGCCGGCAGGGAAAAGGCTGATGCACTCCGCGGCATGCGGGAAAACAGACCGGTTTCAGAAGTGCCTGCAGGCGTTCTGAAGGAACTCAGGGGGAATATGTATATCGACAGGGAACTTTCTGAATTTGAAAAACTATTCTCAAGATAAGGTAAAATAACCGCCATGTACATACTTTTTGACATCGGAGCGACAAATATGCGTCTTGCTGCCTCAGGAGACGGCAAGGCCCTTGATGAGGTAAGAACCCTTGCCGCCCCGAAAGAGTTCGAAGAGGGAATAGAGGTTTTTAAGGGTGCAGCCCTTGAGCTTGCCAGGGGTGAAGGGATTGATGCTCTTGTGGGCGGTATAGCAGGCCCCCTGAACAAAGACAAGACAATGGCCGTCGGCGGCCCCAATATCCCCGGCTGGTGGAGCAAGCCGCTCAAGGACGCCTTGGAGAAGGCATTAACAACTGTTGCCTATATTGAAAACGATGCAGCAATGGGCACCCTCGGAGAGGCGATTTACGGGGCGGGCAAGGGTTATCCTATAGTCGTATATATTACCGTAAGCACGGGCGTTGGCGGGGCAAGGGTAGTTAACGGCAGGATCGACGACTCTGCAATGGGTTTTGAACCGGGAGCACAGATAATCGATGCAGGCAACACCCTTTGCCCCGGCTGGAGCGAAAGGGGCTATCTGATAAATTATATCTCCGGGGCTGACATAGAAAGACAGTATGGGAAAAAACCCTTCGAGATTACCGATGAAAAATTCTGGGACGATAGGGCAAGGTTCCTTGCATACGGCCTTAATAATATAACAGTTATCTGGTCTCCTGATATCATCGTGCTTGGGGGATCCATGATGAACGAGGTCGGTATCCCTGTCGAAAGGGTCCGTCACTATTTAAAAGAGGCGTTAAACATATTCCCCAACCCTCCAATTGTCGAAAAGGCAAAATTAGGCGACGAACTGAGTCTCTATGGTGCACTTGCCTATATCGATCAAAACCTGTAACGTACTTATCGTTTGTCATTTACCTGATTCAGGCGACATTGTTAACTTTTTGAACTAATTTGATTATACCGCGTAAAAATACAAGTCAAGCTCTCCGACCAAAGGTCGGGGCCTTCGGCAAGGTGCATTGTAATCTCGGTAGAGACGACAGAATATTCCATGATCTTGGAAGGACAGGGGTTAGGAACATGATAAGGGCTGATATTCCTGAGAAGGTCGCTATGAAGATTTCAGGGCACAAGACAAGGTCGGTTGTTCGATAGATATAACATTGTGAATGAGGAAGACCCTGGAGATACATCTGAAAAGGTGCTAAAACTACATAAGAGACCAAAGAAAAAAATTGAACAAGCACAATATAGGCACACTCAAGGTTCAAACCCTATAGTTGGTAGAGACAGGGGATTTAAACGGGATGGCGAAACCCGGTAGAATTAAAGCATTTTTGTTGGTGCCGGAGGCCGGACTTGAACCGGCACGGGGCTATGCCCCGAGGGATTTTAAGTCCCTTGCGTCTACCAATTCCGCCACTCCGGCACAGTTAAGTTTAAAGGTTTTTTTTGAGTTTCGTCAAACGTCGATAATTACCGTTTCCTTATACCCAGGGAGTTTATCTGCAATTTCATGGATGTTGCCCGTTGTCTCGCAGGAAATTCACCCGAAATACATTCGTGTTGTTGATTTCTTGAACTAATTTTAATATACTGAGAGTAATACCGATACGAACAAGGGGGGGTGAGATGCCACACAAGGCTTGCCTTGACACACCGGGAACGCTTCACCGCCTTCGTCTCCGATCAAAGGTCTGGGCTTTCGGCAAGGTTTATTGTAAGGATTTCATATCGGGGGGTTCTTATGAAAAAGAATAGGCTTGGTTTTTTTATCGCCCTGGTTGCGGGAATGTTCCTTTTTGCCGGTGTTGCTCATGCAGCGAAGCAACCCGCACTGAGCCCGCAGACAGAAGCATGCATAGGATGCCATAAGAAATACACACCCGGCATTGTCGAGGACTGGCTGGCAAGCAGACATGCAAAGACAACGCCTGCCGATGCCCTGAAACAGCCCGTGCTCATGAGAAGAATATCAGCTGAGAGCGTTTCCCGGGAGTTCTCGGGCTATGCCGTGGGCTGCTATGAATGCCACGGTCAACATCCCGGCAAACATAAAGATAATTTCGAGCACATGGGCTTCAGGATCAATGTTATCGTGTCGCCGGATGACTGCAGGACCTGCCATCCGGTTGAGGTCAGAGAGTATGCAGGCAGTAAAAAGGCGCATGCCATAGAGAATATCATGGATAATCCTGTTTACCACACCCTTGTAAGTACGATAACCGGGTTGAAGAAAGTCGACCAGGGCAGGATAGAGATCGGGAAACCTTCCTATGATACCCTGCAGGAGACATGCCTCGGCTGTCATGGTACAAAGGTTGAGGTCAAAGGTATGAAGACGGTCTCCACGCCTATCGGTGATATATCTGTTCCAAATCTCCTGCACTGGACAAACCAGGGGGTGGGAAGGGAAAATCCTGACGGATCATTCGGAAGCTGTTCATCCTGCCATCCCAGGCACGGATTTTCAATTGAGGTGGCGCGGAAGCCGTATACCTGTGCGCAGTGCCATCTCGATCCCGATACGCCCGCATGGAATGTATACAAAGAGAGCAAGCACGGTAATATCTATTTCTCAAAGGGGCACGAATGGAACTTCTCCGCTGTCCCGTGGACGGTCGGCCGGGACTTCAAGACACCCACGTGTGCAGCGTGCCATAGCAGCCTGCTGGTCTCTCCCGACGGGCGGGTCATTGCCCGGAGGACCCATGATTTCGGTGCCCGGCTGTGGGTGAGACTCTTTGGGCTTATATACGCAGTGCCGGAGCCCAGGTCGGGAAATACAACGATCATAAGGAATCAAGACGGGCTTCCCCTGCCGGCTACTTTTCTGAATGTCCCTGCTTCCGGATATCTCATCGGTAAGGCGGAACAGCAGAAGAGATATAATATCATGAGGGGTGTCTGCAGGAGCTGCCACAGCACGGACCTGGTCGATAGGCATTTTGCGAAGCTCGACAACACCATCAGGGAGACCAATGAAATGACACTCTCCGCCACCATGCTCATGCTCGATGCGTGGGACCGGGGCATTGAGGACAGGTCCAACCCGTTTGATGAAAATATCGAGATGATGTGGGTGAAGCAATGGCTCTTTTATGCGAACTCCACCCGTTACGCCTCTGCCATGACGGGCGCGCCCGATTATGCGGCATTCAAGCTCGGCTGGTGGGGATTGTCGCATAACCTTCAGCAGATGAAGGACATGATAGAAATTAAGTCGCTTCTGAAACGGAAATCAGATGATTCGGATGATTCAGACAAGTAGGACACAGAGTTAGCCTGAAAACCTGTTAAACACCGCAATTTGTCATGAATCTGTATGTCCTGTTTTGTGAAAGTACTTGTGCAAGAGACGCTTTTAATCTTAAAATAGTAGCTGAAAGCGGTTTCTGCTGAGTATCTTGAGTATCTTATGTGTTCAAAAACCCCATCCGGTTTATAAGATTGCAAAAGCGAAGAGGCGTTTCAGCTGTTTGAACGCTTGAAATTTATGATCCAAATTAGCGGCTTAGATAAATCATACGGACAACAGGTCATCTTTGAGAATGTCTCTTTTACTCTCAATCCCGGTGAACGCGTGGGACTTGTAGGGAGAAACGGTCATGGCAAGACCACGCTTTTGAGGATGATACTCGGACAGGAGCATCCTGATTCCGGAACTATCCGCATTCCCGGCGGTTACAGGACCGGGCATCTCTCACAGCACATCCGGTTTGAAGCTGATACGGTACTGAAAGAGGCATGTCTGAGCCTTCCCGCCCAGGAGGACGGCAGGGATCTGACCTACAAGGCGGAAACCGTCCTTGCGGGCATCGGATTCTCTCCGGATGATTTCGATATCCATCCAACGGAGCTGTCCGGAGGATTCCAGGTACGGCTTAATCTTGCGAAGGTGCTGGTTTCCGACCCGAACCTCCTTCTCCTTGACGAACCCACGAACTACCTTGATATAGTCTCCCTGCGCTGGCTCGCTCAATTCCTACGGGGATGGCAAAAGGAGCTTATTATAATCACTCATGACCGCAGCTTCATGGACAGCGTTACCACGCATACAATGGCCATACACCGTTGTAAGGTCCGAAAGGTCTCAGGTCCCACGGGAAAGCTATATCAGCAGTTGCTGCTGGAAGAGGAAATTTACGAAAAGACGCGGATGAACGATGAGAAAAAACGCAAAGAGACCGAGCAGTTCATAAACCGCTTCAGGGCAAAGGCAACCAAGGCCAGGGCTGTCCAGTCAAGGATAAAGGCACTTCAGAAAAAGGAACAACTCGATGAATTGTCCGAGATAAAAAACCTCGCCTTCACGTTTAATTCAGCGCCTTTTGCAGGCAGGCAACTAATGGAAGTAAAGGACCTCTCGTTCGGGTTTGAAAGAGACGGGACTTCACTGATAGAGGGGTTGAACTTTTTTGTTGCCAAGGACGACCGCATTGCCATAATAGGTAAAAACGGCAAGGGCAAGACAACGCTTCTCGACCTGCTTGCCGGAAATCTCTCACCGGTGGGAGGGTCTGTCCGCCGTCACCCTGATCTGAAACTCTCATATTTCGGCCAGACGAATATAAACCGACTCAACCTCCGGAAAACCGTGGAAGAAGAGATCATGGCGGTGCACCCCGAACATCACAGGGGCGCGGTCCGCAGTATATGCGGGGCCATGATGTTTCCCGGGGATCATGCGCTGAAAAAGGTCGGCGTCCTCTCCGGTGGCGAAAAGAGCCGGGTCCTGCTTGGCAAACTGCTTGTCGGTCCTGCCAATATGCTGCTGCTGGATGAGCCTACCAATCACCTTGATATGGAGTCGACCGAATCGCTTCTTGAGGCAATCGACGACTTCAAGGGCGCTGTAATTATCGTTACGCACAGTGAAATGATACTCCATGCAGTGGCAACACGGCTTATTGTCTTTGATGATGCAAAGGTGACCCTTTTTGAAGGGACATATCAGGATTTCCTGGACCGTGTGGGATGGAACAATGAAAATCCTGCCTCGCAATCCAAAACCCCTGTGACCGCTAATGCAAAAGAACCCGGGAATAAAAAGCACCTCCGGCGTATCCGGGCCGGATTAATCAATGAAAGATCAAGGACCTTGAGGGCACTGCAGACGAAAATCGATGAGATAGAAAACGATATAATAAGGCTGGAAGAAAAGACCGGACAGGACAACCGTGATCTTATACAAGCCTCTGTTTCGGGTGACGGTGAAGCCATCAAGAGACTCTCAAAGGCCGTTCATGATTCAATGTTGGAAATTGAATCCCTCTTCTCCAGGCTGGAACTCCTGCAGGGTGATCTTGACGGCAGGAGGAGAGAGTTTGAAGAAAAACTCAATGCCGTTCCTTAAATTCGCTGTGTGTAAATTCACGTGTAAGGCTCAAGGAGGTGGAGATGCCGGATTACAGGATCGAAAGGGATTCCCTCGGGGAGGTGCGTGTCCCGTCGGGGATGTATTACGGCGCCCAGACCCAGAGGGCGGTTGAGAACTTCCCTGTAAGCGGAATCAGGTTCCCCGGGGTTTTTCTTGCCGCCCTTGGTCTGATAAAGAGGGCGGCGGCAGAGGTGAACGCAGCACTGGGCCTTCTCGACAAGGACAAGGCCGATCTGATTGTAAGGGTCTCTGAAGAAGTTGCATCAGGGGAGCTTGATAATCACTTCCCTCTGGATATATTCCAGACAGGCTCAGGGACGTCAACCAATATGAATGCAAATGAGGTTATTGCCGGCAGGGCAGCGGAGATACTCACCGGCGAGATCGGGCATCAGGTGATTCATCCAAACGATCACGTGAATATGGGCCAGTCATCCAATGATGTCATCCCCACTGCAATACATCTGAGTGCGTCACTCCAGATTCAAAGGGTTCTACTACCAGCCCTGAACGGGCTTCTTGATGAACTGAACAAGAGAGCTGCTGAACTCGATGATATCGTCAAGACAGGACGGACCCACCTGATGGATGCAATGCCTGTCAGGATGGGGCAGGAGGTGAGTGGCTGGGCACATCAGGTGAAACAGTCAATAGAGAGGATCGGGGCTGCGCTGCCGGGGCTGTCGGAACTTGCCATTGGCGGAACCGCTGTTGGAACGGGTATAAACACGCACCCCGAGTTTGGCAGGGCTGTAGCCGGGCGGCTTTCGGAACTCACAGGTATCACCTTTGTTGAGGCTGAGAATCACTTTGCCGCTCAATCAGTGATGGATGCAGTTACAGGGCTCAGCGGTGCCCTCAAGACCACTGCCTCGTCGATAATGAAGATAGCGAACGACCTGAGACTGATGAACAGCGGGCCCATTTCCGGGTTCAATGAGATCAGACTTCCCGCACTACAGCCGGGGTCGAGTATCATGCCCGGAAAGATCAACCCCGTTATATGTGAATCGGTGATGATGGTATGTGCACAGGTCATGGGGAATGATGTGGTTGTCACCATATCCAACTCGTGGGGGAACTTCCAGCTTAACGTAATGTTGCCGGTTATCGCCCATAACATCCTGCAGTCAATAACCATCCTTGGAAATGCCGTCAGGATTTTTGCAGAAAAGGCCGTATCCGGTTTTGAGGTTAACAGGGACCGTATTGATAAGCTTCTGGAGAGAAATCCCATACTGGTGACCTCGTTGAACCCGCTTATCGGATATGAAAAGTCGGCGGAGATTGCCAAGAAGGCGTATAAGGAGTGCAGGAGTGTGAAGGATGTGGCAAAGGAGATGACAGACCTTACAGAGGAGGAGATAGAAAGAATCATTGATCCCCGTAATGTTACCGGGGGAGGGTGATGCTATGCCGGTATCATTCAAGCAATTCACAATATGAGCCTGTCCGCATACCCTGATATATAGCGCTCCTGTGATTCCGGATTTATTTCAGGACCTCATTTAGAGATGTTCCAGGGGGGGCCTGAAATAATACTGGATTGTGTTCAACAGGGGGCTCTGAGCCTGCACCGAAGGCATTTCAGGGATGAGGCTGCCCGGACCAACAGGATTCTCAGGATTCCGGTGTTCAGAGAAACATTTCCTGGATTGTGATATAATAATTAATGAAGGTAGTTGCACAGAACAGGAAGGCCTACTACGACTATGAGATCGAAGAGGCCCATGAGGCAGGCATAGTGCTTATGGGGACAGAGGTCAAGTCACTCAGGGAGGCAAAGGTCAACCTTAAGGACAGTTATGTTATAATAAAAAACGAAGAGGCGTTCCTGCTGAACTGCCATATAAGTCCTTACAGGCATGGTAATATAATGAACCATGAGCCCTTAAGGACGAGGAAACTGCTCCTTCACAAAAGGGAGATTGAGAGGCTTGCGGGCAAGTTTGCCACGAAGGGTTATACCCTTATCCCCCTCAAGATCTACTTCAAGGGTCCGTATGTAAAAGTGGAGGTTGGTGTTGCCAGGGGCAAGAGGTCTTATGAGAAGAGGGACAGGATCAAGGAACGCGAGGCCCAACGGGAGATGGAAAGGGCGATGAAGAGATAGAATCATGATATCGGGCTTTTATATAGCATTTAACAACTTAACATACTGTCGTGTCAACCTTGTAATGCC